>NZ_AP031497.1:300000-500000 GCF_042853465.1 Simiduia litorea
TTATATCGATACCTTGAGCGAGGCGCAAAAAGTGTTGGTCACCGAAGCAACCAGCGCCTTGTTTCCCATCGCCCAAGACGTGAAAATTCAAGTAGAGTTCAACCCCGCAACGGTGGCGGAGTACCGTCTACTGGGTTACGAGACCCGCGCCTTGAAACGGGAAGATTTTAATAACGATAAAGTGGACGCCGGCGATATCGGCGCCGGTCATACGGTGACGGCTATTTATGAGCTGACCCCAGTGGGCGGCAAGACGCTCATGGAGGCCACGCGCTACGAACAAAAAGCAACCGACGCTGGACCCAAATCGAACGAGTTTGCACTGGTAAAATTGCGTTATAAATTGCCCGGTGAAAAAACATCTAAGTTGATCTCTCAGGTTGTTCAAGCGGAAAATACCGCTAATGAACGCACCCGGGTGGCAGCGTGGGTATTGCAGGAAACGCAATTTGCCACCGCTGTGGCAGGTTTTGCCCAACTACTTAAAGGCAGCAGTTACACGGGTAGTTGGAGCTACGACGACGCCCTTGCACTTGCGCAGGCGAGTAAGGGGGAAGATCACTACGGTTATAGAACAGAGTTCGTGCAACTGGTTCGGAAAGCCAAAATGGCAAAAAGTTTGTAACCAAATCTGTGCGATGTTTTTGTGATGCAACGGGAAAAAAGCGCCAAAGCCGGCGCTTTTTTCTTATAGACTAGCAAGCCATTAAACGATCAGCATACCAAGCTATGCCTGTTTAAACCGATCAAACGATAAAATAGATAAAAGGGAATGACTATGGCGGGTGTAAGCCTCCTCGCGTTACTGGACGATATTGCCACGGTGCTCGACGACGTCGCGCTCATGACCAAGCTCGCGGCGAAGAAAACCGCTGGCGTACTGGGCGATGATCTAGCGCTTAACGCGCAGCAAGTGAGTGGGGTTCGAGCCGAGCGCGAATTGCCCGTGGTGTGGGCCGTGGCTAAAGGCTCAACGGTTAATAAGTTGCTGTTGGTTCCCGCAGCGCTCGCCATCAGTGCATGGTTGCCGTGGTTGGTGACGCCTCTACTCATGTTGGGTGGGCTTTACCTCTGCTTCGAAGGCGTGGAAAAACTCTGGCATGGCATCGCCCATAAATCGGCGGTGGCAGCGGATAAAGCAGCGCTTCATCAGGCTTTGCTGAAACCAGAGGTCGATTTCGTGGCGCTAGAGCGCGAGAAGATAAAAGGCGCCATAAGAACGGATTTCGTACTGTCGGCTGAAATTATTGTCATTGCGCTGGGCACCGTGAGCCATGCGACCTTTGTTGAGCAGCTCGCGGTTTTATCGCTGATTGCGGCATTGATGACGGTTGGCGTATACGGTCTAGTAGCGTTTATCGTCAAACTCGATGACATGGGCTTGGTGCTACTTAACAGCGCCGGTGACTCGGCGTGGGCAAGGTTTAAACACGCTTTTGGGGGTGCGATTTTGACATTCTGCCCATGGCTGATGAAAACCCTGTCCGTGGTGGGTACGGCGGCGATGTTTCTCGTGGGCGGCGGTATCTTGGTGCACGGTATAGCGCCTTTACATCATGCCTTAGAGCCTTGGTCGGCCTTTTTGTTTGGCCTCTTACCGTTACTGACAAATCTATTTATTGGCCTACTCGCGGGTGCCCTAACGCTCTTAGCGGTTAACGCCGGGGCTTGGATGAAGTCTCGGGTCATGGCTTAATTCATGGCCTAAAACCAACCGTACCGCGACTCACTCAGCTACCAGGTCGCGGTGCGCCTTAGCGCGATATCTCGTCGATCTATAGGAGCGTCGTTCTCGCTTGAAACTCGCCCCCCTCCGTTTACATCAGGGCCATTGACTCGCGGTCTGCCCTAGTTGCCTTTCCCCTTACCATCTTATGGCTGATTGCCATAGTAGGAACCTATCAGATAGATTTTCATGCCGTGAATCTACTTCCGGCGTGCTGTGCGCCCAGTCAAAACGACAGCCTTGTGGTCGGCGAATCCTCCAGTTGCGGTGAAATAGTTATTATTACATCTTCTCTACCCTTTGTTTTCATCCGGTCAACACCTGAAAGCTAGAGAGTTCAACGAATTCAAAGGTTTGCAGATGCACCATTGATTATTGGTCAGATCAATATCAGTTAAAATCAGATCAATTGGTTGAACTGGCTATCTGACTTCGATATAGTCCTGATTGACGATAACCATAAAAACGGAGACGACACCATGTCGATCGAGAAAAGAGCAGAGGCCCGTCAACTCGACGGGAAAAATGAAACAATATTCGTACGGCGCCCCTTGGCACATTGGGTCAAAGTCCTCGCCGTTACAGGCATGGCGGCTAGCCCATTGTTTTCAGGCACGGCCTTGGCGCAAGACGCTGCAGCTGAGTCTGCGGGCGCATTGGAAGAAATTACCGTTACCGGTACGCGCAAATTGATTCAAGATCAGATCGCGATCAAGCGCGATGCCACCACCATTGTGGATGGCTTGTCAGCTTCGGATATTGGCGAATTACCTGCTCTGTCCATTGGTGAGGCCTTGGAGTCCATCACGGGCGCGTCGTCACACCGTGAAAACGGTGGTGCAACAGAAATTACGATTCGTGGCCTCGGTCCTTTCCTGAGTGCAACACACTTCAATGGTCGAGAGGCGACCAATGGTAGCGGCGATCGCTCGGTAAATTTCTCACAGTTTCCGTCAGAGCTAATGAGCAAAGTTGCCATTGCCAAGTCACAAGATGCGACCATGATTGAAGGTGGTGTGGCCGGTGTGATTATGTTGGAAACATTAAAGCCATTGGAGTTTGGCAAGCAGCGCATCCAAGTTGATGCCAAACTCAATTACAACCCCGATGAAAGTAATGTTGATAACTCCCTACAAGATGATCTGGGCCATCGGGGTACCTTTAGCTATGTAGACCAATTTGAGTTTGGCGATGGCCAGGCTATTGGTGTTTCGATCGGGGCGCAGCAGCAGTCAATATCTCAACCAGAAGCAGAGTATCGCAGCTCCAGCCCAACCGGTAGTTCACTTTGGGCATGTTTAAACGATCCATCTAATTCCAACGAAGGTTTTTTCCGCGGCTCTTCAGGCGATTGTGAAGACCAGGTAAGTGGCAGCTCGAATCAGGGCTATAACACCACGATAGATCCGAATACGGGCAAAGCCATCAGCGATGGCACACCTTACGCGTGGACCGGCAGCAGCCGCGGCTACCGCCAAAATGAAACCTCCGACGAGCGCGACGCTTTCTTTTTTGCCGTGCAATATCAGCCATCAGAGGCATGGGACATTAATGTTGATGCGCAGATTTCAGACCGCACCCAAGCCGAAGAGCGTCACGACATAAACTTCGATCAAAAGCGTGCCACGTTTGAAGATGGCGCGCCGCTTACGGGTCAAACCCTAGTCGTGGATTCAAACAACCAGATAGTGCACTGGGAGGGCGATGGCTATATCTCTATAGCGGGCGAAAAGTACTCACGTGAAGAGAATTACGAGGCCTACGGCCTAAATGTTTCCCACGATGTGACCGATCGCTTAACTGTGGAATTTGATGCGGCCTATTCGGAAACCAATCGCGAAGAGCTACAGATAACCAACGATGCGCGTAGCTCAAGTCGTCAACGACTCGCTTGGGACATGGGTAAGACAATTCCCAACTTTAGCGTGGAAGATTTTGACGTTACCTCGCTCGATGACTTTGGTCGCTATCGCACCCGTATCGATCGGGAAAATGTACGCGAAAATGTTTCCCGCGCGGTTCGGTTAGATTTTGATTACGCACTTAACGGCGATTTGGTGACCTCGGTGCAAGGCGGTATTCGCAGTTCAGAGTTGACCTATCTTCAATATGGCGGTTCACAGGGTAACGGCTCTCGCACCCAAATCACTAATACATCGTGGAATTCGTCGGACTTAATTCCTTCAACAGGTTTAAGCATCGGCGAAACCTGTGGTATTGACTTTCCTGAGTCGGGCCTGCTGGATCGCGTTAGTGATGGCAATTTAATCACCAACGTTGATAGTAATGGAGACGTCATCTCTCAAGGCACTGGCAGTAGCTACGCAGCGTTTAACAATCAGTGCTTTTCAAATGCCGTGATTGAACTTGCCAACGTCGGCGTAGACCCAGAGGATCTTGTGTCTTTTGCCTATCCTGATGTGGAATTGGCAAACCCAGGTACCATCGATGTAACCGAGAAGACCTTTGCGGCCTACGCCATGGCTAACTTTCAGTCGCAGTTTATGGATCGCAGCTTGCGCGGTAACTTCGGCGTGCGCGTGGTGCAAACAGATGTAAATTCTGTTGGCTATCGCGCGCCTTACACCATCGAGACTGATCCGAATTCCGGTGTTCTGAGTCTGGTAACCGGTTCCGGTATCGAAAAGGTTAAAGGCGGTGGCGACTACACCGAGTGGTTGCCAAGCGTCAATCTTGTTTGGGATTACGATGAAGATAAAATCATACGCGGTGGTATTTATCGCGGCATGTCACGTGTAGACCCAGCGGATATGGGCTACAGCCGTAGCTTTCAAACCGCGGATGACGATACCAACCCTACTACGCCGGAAGAGTTGCTGATCGGTGCTACGGGCGCGGGTAATCCAGACTTGAAACCCTTGATGTCTTGGAATGCGGATCTGTCGTTGGAATGGTATCCAACGGATGACGCCATTTTGTCGGCCGGCCTTTACTACAAAAAATTCCTTGGTGGCTTTGAAAAGCGCACCCAACTGGAAACATTTGTGGTTGATGGTGAAAGTGTTGTTTTGCCTATCACCAACGATGTAACGACTGAAGACACCAGCAATATGTACGGTATCGAAATTTCGGCGGCTTATCGTTGGGATACCGGCATTGGTGTGAAAATGGGTTATAACTGGGCCGATACCGACTTCGAGTTTGAAGACAGTAATTACGGTGATACCTATACCACGGATCTGAACGGTGTAACGACGCAGCTGACACAAGGCATTGTTGATCCCGCTTCAGTGCCTGGTTTTTCCAAGCATGTATTCAATGGACAGGTTTACTACCAGATCGGCGAGTTCGATATGGCTGTGATCTATAAGTACCGCAGTGGCTATTTCCAACCTTACACTAGCAATGGAACGCGCTTACGTTTTGTTGAGGATGTGGGTACCTGGGAGGCGCGCGCTTCATATAAGGTTAACGATCACGTAAAACTGAAGATTGAAGCCATTAACCTATTGGGTGCACCAAAGGAACAGTACTTCTATCAAGAGGGTAACCTTGGTGAGGTTAACGACTATGGTTCACGTATTTTTGCAGGCATTACCGTTAAGTTTTAAGTAAAGGGCTGTCGATATATGGGTGAAGTATCTTCACCCATATATCGACACGTTTAGAATAGGACTGGCCCGCGCAAGCGGGCTTGCTCCCAATGTAGAGTTATTTTTATGTGGCAAAAAATTGCGTTATGTGTGACCTGTGCACTCCTGTTGGCGGTCTACGCGTGCACAGATGGCGGCCTCACCGTGACCAGTGAAGCAGAGTTAAAGCAGGCCGTGCAGCAAGCGCAGCCAGGCCAAACCATCGTGATGAAAAACGGAATTTGGCATAACATCGAAATTCTCTTTCAAGCTGACGGTGAGGAAGGCAAGCCCATTTCGTTGGTAGCCGAAACCCCTGGCGGCGTGATTATATCCGGCGAATCTAACCTAACCCTCGCGGGTAATTATTTAGTGGTGCGTGGTCTGGTTTTTAAAGACGGCCATTCGCCCACAGGTAGCGTCATCAGCTTCCGAAAATCAACGACTGAATACGCTAACCATTCGCGAGTGACCGAGACTGTAATTGACCGTTTTAATAAAACGGAGCGCTTTGAGTCAGATATTTGGGTGACACTCTACGGAAAGAACAACCAATTTGACCATAACCACTTGGTCGGGAAAATGAACCAAGGTGTTACCTTGGCGGTTCGGCTCGACACTGAAGAAAGCCGAGAGAACAATCACCGCATCGAGTTCAACTATTTTGGCCCAAGGCCCGTGCTGGGTAGCAATGGCGGCGAAACAGTTCGCGTTGGTACAAGTCACTACTCGTTGATCGACTCGAGAACAAAAATCACCAACAACGTATTTGACCAATGTAACGGTGAGGTGGAAATAATTTCCGTAAAGTCGGGCGCCAATGAAATTTCTGGCAACCTATTTCTCGAATCGGCGGGCACCTTAACCTTACGTCACGGCAATGGCAATATTGTCGAAAACAATGTATTTCTGGGTAATAAAAAACCGCACACTGGCGGTATTCGCGTAATCAATGCCGACCACATCATTCGCAACAACTATTTATCAGGTTTGACAGGTTACCGGTTCGGTGGTGGCTTGGTGGTCATGAACGGCGTACCTAATTCTCCGATCAATCGCTATCACCCTGTTAAAAACGTACTGATTGAACGCAATACTTTGGTTGACGTTAGTGCTGTTCAGTTGGCTGCGGGTGCTGATGCAGAGCGTAGCCAGGCGCCTAGTGATACGAGCTTTAACGAAAATTTGTGGATAGCCACCGAGCCTATGGGTGAAACCTTTACGGCCTATGACAATTTGGACGGCATTACTTTTTCTAATGGCGGAGTAAGTGGCTTAACAACCTCAATCGCGCTAAATGCTAAGGACACGTCAGTCACGAAAAATGCTGAGGGTTTCTGGGTGGCTGACGATCATTCGGTAGGCGCAAAAATTGACAAGGCGCCGGTATCGCTTGAACAAGTGGGTGTTGCTTGGTATCCAAAAGGCGACTTGCGACCGACGTTAAACTCAGGCAAAACAGTCAGTGTGACAGCGCAAGCGGGTATGCTGGAAGCTGCAATTGCTAACAGTCAGCCCGGTGATGTGTTGGCGCTGGCGGCGGGTGACTACATGGTGGACCGCGTTCTTGTTGTACGCCACCCAATAACCATCAAGGGCGTCGCTGCCAAAGAATTATCTGACCTTACCACGAAAATACAATTTACCCGCAACGCACTGTTTCAAATAGAAGACGGTGGCAGTCTGCGTTTAGCCTCTGTGGTTATTGATGGCAGTGCCGCCGACGACTCAGCCGGCAATGCGGTTATTCGCACCACTCGGTATGGCATGCTAAATAACTATCGCTTGGAATTAGAGGGTGTTTGGGTAAAAAATCTAAACATTAATCACTCTTTTTCTCTGTTAAAAGTGTCGATGTCTACCATGGCAGATGAGATCTCAATTCGAAATAGCCGTATCGAATCGGTGACGGGCGACATTCTACGTCTAAATGTTGAAACGGAAGACCTAGGGATTTTCAACGCTGATTACGTCACCTTAATTGGCAATACATTCGCAAGCGTCGATGGCAATGTGGTAACGCTCTATCGAGGTGGCACGGATGAAAGCACCTTCGGCCCACATTTGCTCATGCAGAAAAATAGCATTGTTGATAGTGGTAAGGGGGCGCGCAATGCGCAGAAGTCCATTGCTTTGCTGGAAGGCGTTCAAGTGGTCGACATACTTGAAAATAGCGCGAGTCAGTCTGGCAATATCATCGCTCACAGCCGCGTTGGCGAGCCGGTGTATTCGATTGCAAAGAATACCTTCGGCGAATCTACGCTGAAGGTTAGTTACAAAGGTGTGCCAGTCAATGTATCCGCAGAGGTAACAGAGCGTGAATAAAATTGTATCCAGTGCCTTACTAAGTATGGCGCTATCTTTCGTTGTTGCCTGTGGCCAAGATGCAAAAACGGCTGTGCCAAGCAATGGCTCTGTCGTTGATGCTGCTAACCTAGCCGCACATCCCAATCTTCTCTTGGCAGCGAAAGACCTGCCCACCTTGCAGGCGGAGTCGTCTCGTTATCCGCTATTTGATCGTGCGTTGACTGCGGCCAAAAATACCGTAGATGAAGCCATGGCTGCACCCGTGGATGTGCCTTTTCCAAAAGATCCCGGCGGTGGCTACACGCACGAGCAGCATAAAAAAAACGCTTTGTTAATGTATCAAGCGGCAACCTTGTCGGCGATAACGGGTGACAAAGCCTATGGTGATTGGGCTATTACTCTTCTTAAAAAATATGCAGAGCTCTACCCCAGCGTACCCTTGCATCCGGAGCATAAACATCAAGCGCCCGGAAAACTGTTTTGGCAGGTGCTCAATGATGCCTGGTGGTTGGTTTACGTTATTCAAGCTTACGACGCGCTGTTGCCGCAGATGAGCCAGGCCGACCAAACACTTATCAGTCAGCAGCTATTGTTACCGCATGCAAGGTTTTTATCCGAGGGCTCGGCGGAAACGTTCAACAAAGTACACAACCACGGTACGTGGGCCGCAGCGGCTGTCGGTATGACCGGTTTGGTGTTGAACGAAGATCATCTCGTTAATATTGCCTTGCGCGGTTTAGATGGCAGCGGCGCCAGTGGCTTTTTAGCGCAGCTGGACCAATTGTTTTCGCCCGATGGCTATTACACGGAAGGACCTTATTATCAGCGCTATGCACTCTTACCTTTCGTGGTTTTCGCGCGCGCGTTAGAGCGCAATAAACCCGAGTTAGGTATTTTTGACTATCGCGATGGCATTGTACTCAAGGCCATTTATGCCGCCATTCAACTGTCGAATGGCGGTTTGTTCTTTCCATTGAATGATGCGATTAAGGACAAGGGGCTCGATACTGTCGAGATGGTATTTGGCGTCGACGTCGCGTATGGCCTGACCGGTGATAAGGATCTGTTAGCCATTGCAGAATATCAGCAGCAGGTAACGCTCAATGGCGATGGCCTGGCCGTCGCCAGAGATTTACACCAATTACAGGGCGCGCCGTCGTTTAGTTTTGGCTCCAAATTATTTCGTGATGGCCCCGCAGGCGATCAAGGTGGCGTGGCGATATTGCGCAGCGGAGCGGCAACGGTGGTATTTAAAGCGGCGTCTCAAGGCATGGGCCATGGTCACTTCGATCGTCTAGGTTGGATCTACTACGATGGTGCGAATGAAATTGTCAGCGATTATGGCGCGTCGCGCTATCTCAATGTTGAGCCTAAGCGCGGCGGTATTTATTTACCTGAAAACGATACCTGGGCAAAACAAACTGTGGCCCACAATGCGTTGGTTCGCAATGAAGAGTCGCAATTTGCCGGGGATGTGAAAGCGGCGAGCAAGAATAATCCTCAGGTTACCCGGTTTACACAAGGCGATGGTTGGCAGTTGGTCTCGGCGCTTGAGCCAAATGCTTATCCGGGTACTGAATTTGATAGAACCTTCGTGCTTTTGGATAAGGTTGGTACTGAAGCGCCTTTGGTAATCGATCTGTTGCGCGTTCGTGCGGATGAGGCTGCGAATTTTGATTTGCCTTTTTATTATCAAGGCCAGTTGATGTTTCACACAGGGAAAGCCAGGCTAGCGCTTGAAAACCTTAAGCCGCTTGGCAAGTCTAATGGCTACCAGCACCTATGGAATAAGGGCGAGCTAGTCACCGAAAAAAATTCTGTGCAGGTTAGCTGGCTTCAGCGCAATCGTTTTTATACCTTGACTCAATGGATGCCTGAAAAATCCCGCATCGCATTAACGGAATTGGGTGCCAATGACCCTGAGTTTAACTTGCGGCGCGAGGCGGGACTTGTGGTGCGCTATGGAAAGACCAAGCAGGCCACTTTTGTATCTGCGCTGGAGAGCCATGGCGAATACAATGGTGTGCGCGAATATACGTTAGCGCCGCGCGGTGTCATCAGCGATATTCGCTATACCGCTGTGGGTGACTATTCTCTCGTTAATATCACACTGAAATCGGGCCAGGCTTATAGCGTTGCAATTGCGCATACCGCACAAAACGGTGAGCACCGTGTGGATACTGCAGATGGCGCTATCACGTGGACTGGTGATGTTGCTGTGGTGCAAGTAGCCGGTAACAAAAATCCATAATTTTGATAGGAGAAGGCTGTGGTTAACCCAAGCCCAACATTTACATTTGGCGATAACATTGGCCTTGAAGATTTAGGCAATGGTATATCCAGAAAAATTCTTGCTTATGAAAATTCACTATTGCTCGCTCAGGTTTGGTTCGAAAGTGGCAGTGAAGGCTATGCCCACTCGCATCCTCATGCGCAGATTACCACCGTCGTAAGTGGTAGTTTTCAGGTTACTATCGATGGTGAAACTGCCGTACTTAATGCTGGCGATACATTTTATGCAGTGCCCAATAAAGTGCATGGCATGACCTGTATCGAGGCGGGCTCCGTTATCGATAGCTTTAGTCCCGTACGCGAAGATTTTTTAGTAACTAAGTAGACGTAGATAAAAAGTACACAGGCGTTAGATGTCGGGTCTTTGTCCATACAACTAACAATAATAGCTAAGCAGCGGCACATTCAGCTGCTGCTTGCGGATGTAAAGGCGGCAACAAGAGTCACTCTGGTGTCTTGATTACCGTTTTACCGCGCGAAAAAGTTTTTCTAGGAGAGCCAACATGAAACTCAAAGGTTTACGGTGGTGGGTAATTGCACTGATTGCGTTAGCGACCGTTATTAACTATATCGATCGTCAGTCGCTTAATGTGCTTTGGCCAGCGATTGCTGCTGATCTTTATCCTGATAATACACCTGATGAGCGCAAAGAGATTTATGCCTTCATTTCTGTGGTGTTTGTATTTTCTTACGCTTTTGGCCAAGCTATTTTTGGTAAAATTTTCGACTGGGTTGGTACGCGATTTGGCTTCGTGTTATCCATCGGCATTTGGTCTATTGCTACCGCCTTACATGCGTTTGCTAAAGGCATCGTCACGTTTAGTATTTTTCGCGCTATTTTGGGTGTTGCTGAAGCGGGTAACTGGCCAGGTGCCACTAAAGGCAACGCCGAATGGTTCCCAACGAAAGAACGCGCGCTAGCGCAGGGAATATTTAACTCCGGCGCGGCTATTGGCGGCATTGTTTCTATACCGCTCATTGCTTTTTTGTCTATCTATTTCTCTTGGCAAATGATTTTTGTGCTTGTCGGCCTGGTCGGTTTGCTGTGGTTAGTGCCTTGGATTGTGCTGGTTAAAGCGCCACCAAAAAAACACCCATGGATTACTGAGGAGGAGCGCGAATACATCTTAACTGGCCAGCGCAATAACGATACCGACGCAGACAAAGCCGACGACGATGGTTATAACCCTTCAACCGTAGAAATGCTGTCGCGCAAGCAAAGCTGGGGCGTCATTATTGCATCGGCGGCAATTGATCCCATTTGGTGGTTGTTCGTTTTTTGGATACCTATTTATCTATCAGAAGTTTACGGCATGAACGTAAAAGAGATTGGTATCTATGGTTGGGTGCCTTACGTGGGCGCTATGTTGGGCGCTTGGTTCGGTGGTCTTTTGGCGCAAAACCGCTTGAAGGCCGGTTGGACTGTGGATAAAACCCGCAAGTTGGTGATCACACTCGGTTGCTTAATTATGCTGCCTACCTTGCTGGCAATGGCCAATCCTGGCGAGCCGGTCACAGCCGTGTTGCTGATGGCGGTGATTTTGTTCGGCTTCCAAACCGCTATTGGCAACGTGCAAACACTACCGAGCGATTTATATGGCGGTAAAACCGTGGGAACGCTGGCTGGCTTTTCGGGTATGGCCGCTAAGCTCGGCGCGGTGGGTCTGACCTCTTTGGTGCCTTGGTTAACCTCGGGCGGTAACTACACCCCAGCTTTTGTCATAGGTGCGGCGTTGGCGGTCACGGCGATGGCGAGTGTTTGGTTGTTGTGTCCGAAGATCGAACCTTTGAAGCCTAAAAGTTAATTTCCGAACCCTAGGCCAGTGCAGCACTGGCCTAGGGTGTCATCGAGCGGTCTTATCGATGGTCACATATGCGGTCTGATAGATGTCTTGCGTAGTCAGACAAATTGGTTGACCACAAAATCAGATAAAGTTATAGTGTTTTCAACTAATCAATCCGAGGGCGCGTTTAGGTCGCCTGAGAATTACAGACAAAGGGGTTTGAGTCATGGCGGATAAATTGAAAGGAAAAATTGTACTTGTGACTGGCGGTGGTCGCGACATAGGTGCTGCTTGTGCCATTGAAAGTGCGGCGCAGGGCGCCAAAGTCGTGTTGACCTACATGGCGAGCGCAGCAGGTGCGGAAGCAGTGTGCAAACAAATCGCTGCCAACGGTGGTGAAGCTACTGCCCTGCAGGCGGATTTGACCAAGCAGGAAGATGTCACCCGCACACTGGCAATGGTTCAAGAAAAATATGGCCGTTTAGATGTGCTGATGCATGTCTCCGGCGGCTTAGTTGCCCGTAAAACCACTGCCGAATCAGACCTGGATTTTTGGCATCAAGTGATGGACTTGAACCTAACCTCTTTGTTCATGACCGTTAAAGCGTCTTTGCCATTAATGCCGGAAGGTTCAGCTATCGTGACGTTCGCGTCTCAGGCGGCCCGTGATGGCGGCGGCCCAGGTTCAGCGGCGTACGCCACTTCTAAAGGCGCAGTGATGACGTACACCCGCTCATTAGCAAAAGAGTTGGGCCCGCGTATTCGCGTTAACTCCTTGTGCCCAGGCATGATCAACACCGATTTCCACAACATTTTCACCAAGCCTGAAGTGCGTGAAAAAGTGGCTGGCGGCGCGGCGCTGAAGCGCGAAGGCCGTTCGGATGAGATTGCCAAGGCGGCCGTCTATTTAGCCTCCTCAGAAGCGTCTTACATGACGGGCGCCAATGTGGATGTTAACGGCGGCACTTACTTCTCTTAAGGTTGGATATATGACGCGCCCAGCCGTTGCTGTTGTAGGTGAGTGCATGGTTGAAGTCTCACTAGCAAAATCCGCTAGTGGGCTTTCTGCATCGAGTTTGGCTGCCAATTTATCGTTTGGCGGCGATGTATTAAATACCGCAGTGTATTTATCGCGTCTGGGTTGCGCCGTTGATTTCGTTAGCGCCGTTGGCGACGACAAAATAAGTGATTGGTTGTTAGACCAGTGGCAACAAGAGGGTGTCGGTTGTGATTTGATCAAGCGCATGCCGAATCAATCGCCCGGTATGTATATGATCTCCACCGATGCCACCGGTGAGCGTAGCTTCAGCTATTGGCGCGACAGTTCACCGGCGCGCAAAGTGTTTGATGACGCCGCAAAAGCGGAAGGCTTGTTTGCACAGCTCAGCACCTATCCGTGGTTGTATTTTACCGGCATTAGCTTGGCAATATTGCCGGCCAAGGCGCGCGAAAGCTTACTCCGCTTTGTCGATCGGTATCGTGCGGCGGGTGGCAAAGTGGCTTTTGATAGCAACTTCCGTCCGCGCCTGTGGCCCGATAGAGGCATGGCAAAAGACGTTTTTAATGCGGTTTACCAGCGCACAGATTTAGCCCTGTTAACCATTGAAGACGAGGTTGATCTGTTTGGTGCCGGTAGTCTCGACCAACATATCGCGCGCTTACAGGCGTCAGGTATTGCAGAGCTAGTGCTTAAGCAGGGCCCGGAAGGCTGCGAGATAATCATGCCGGGCCAGCGTTTAAATGTGCCAGCACAGAAAGTGCGCCCGGTCGACACAACGAGCGCCGGGGATGCGTTTAACGCCGGCTATCTATCGCAGCGAATACTTGGAAAAACACCGGAACAGGCTGCACAAGTCGCGCACCGTTTAGCGGCCGTGGTTATTCAACACCCGGGCGCCATCGTACCCAAAGCGGCAACGACGGCGCTGGCGCTTGCTTCGGCGTAACGCCCAAAAATTTAGCGGTGGGCACCGCTAATATCGCTCTCTCGCCCAACTTAAGGCTGCACTCTGTGCGGCCATTTTTTTGCCTGCACAATGCCGCTTACTCGCGGCTGACTTACCCTCGCACGCGCACAACTAGGGCCGTATCGCTAGCAGCAGTCAGGCGGTTAAGGGTCGCGTAGGTTGTCCTATCCTATGGCAACTGGTCAGATAGCTTGGCGTCGTCTCAATCTAGTCATCGTCACGAAGTGCGTATGAATTCAAGTTGATGAATGTTTTCTGTGCGAAAGGAAGAGATGTATTCGCGATAAACAACAACTAAGAATGGCCTCGCCTGAATTACTCTCAGCGCCCAGCAGCTGGTCGATCTAGCGTTATGC
The DNA here is from genome assembly GCF_042853465.1 of Simiduia litorea. Lineage (GTDB taxonomy): Bacteria > Pseudomonadota > Gammaproteobacteria > Pseudomonadales > Cellvibrionaceae > Simiduia > Simiduia litorea. Next base: position 314,026 of record NZ_AP031497.1, read on the forward strand.
ACAAAAAAACGCTTACGAAATCAATGGCTTGATGCAGTAGCTATGGGTCAGACCCATGTGTGTATATTCAGTGTTTTTGGTCTGACGGTTTTCTTTGTTATCTTACACTTTGGTCTGACTAATTTGTTGACCGTTAAATCTGGTTTGGATTATAGTCGCGCTAGATGAAAAACATAAAAACGGAGACAGCATCATGTCAATCGAGCAACAAAATATAACCCGCCAACGAGACGGGAAAACTACGACAAGTTTTACTCAGCGCCCTTTAGCCCACTGGGTAAAAGCGCTTGCCGTCGCGGGTGTGGCTGCTAGCCCGCTCTTCTCTGGCGTGGCAATGGCACAAGAATCTGCGGCGTCAACTGAGGCGCTTGAGGAAATTACCGTTACCGGTACCCGCAAGCTAATCCAAGATCAAATTGCCATTAAGCGCGATGCCACCACGATTGTGGATGGCTTGTCGGCGTCGGATATCGGCGAGCTGCCAGCGCTCTCCATCGGCGAGGCGCTGGAGTCGATTACCGGTGCTTCGTCTCACCGTGAAAATGGCGGCGCCACGGAAATTACCATTCGTGGTCTTGGTCCGTTTTTGAGTGCGACCCACATGAATGGTCGCGAAGCGACTAATGGCTCGGGCGATCGCTCGGTAAACTTTTCCCAGTTCCCGTCGGAATTGATGAGTAAAGTGGCCATTGCTAAATCACAAGACGCCTCCATGATTGAAGGTGGTGTGGCCGGCGTGATTCTTTTGGAAACACTGAAGCCGTTAGAATACGGCAAGCAGCGTGTTCAAATTGATGCCAAAGCAAACTACAACCCGGACGAGGCAAACGTCGATAACTCCTTGCAGAGTGATTTAGGTTACCGCGGTACATTAAGCTACGTGGACCAGTTTGAGTTCGGCGATGGCCAAGCCATTGGTGTGTCCGTTGGCGCACAGCAACAATCTATTTCGCAACCAGAAGCTGAATACCGGGGTTCGGGCCCAAGCTCAACACCCACGTCGCTCTGGCCCTGCTTAAACGATCCCACAAATACCAATGAAGGCTTTTTCCGTGGCAGTTCAGGTGATTGTGAGGATCAAGTTTCAGGCCAAACCAACCAAGGTTATAACACAGCTATCGACCCGAATACCGGCAAGGCTGTTAGCGATGGCACGCCTTATGCGTGGACGGGCAGCACCCGTGGTTTCCGTCAAAATGAAACCTCTGATGAACGCGATTCTTTCTTCGTCGCCTTGCAATACCAGCCCTCTGACGCCTGGGATATCAACATCGATGCGCAGGTGTCAGATCGCATTCAAGCGGAAGAGCGCCACGATCTAAACTTTGATCAGAAGCGCGCCACTGTGGGTGTAACTGGCCCGAGTCTATTAGTTGATTCCAATAATCAAATTATTCATTGGGAAGGTGATGGCTACATTTATGCCGGCGGTGAAAAATTTTCGCGCGAAGAAAATTACGAGGGCTATGGTTTAAACATCGAGCACAGTTTCAATGAGCGTTTGAGCGTGAATTTTGATGCATCTTTTTCGCAAACAAATCGCGAAGAACTTCAGATAACGAACGATGCCCGCAGTCTTACGCGTGAGCGTATAACCTGGGATATGGGGAAAACGATTCCAAATATCACGGTCCAAGATTACGACGTTACCGCACTTGAAGGCTACAACCGCTTCAGAACCCGTATCGACCGGGAAGCTGTTCGCGAAAACACCATCGAAGCCTACCGGTTAGATGTCGATTACGCATTGGGCAATGATTTTATTACGTCTATTCAAGGTGGTATTCGTACCTCAGCGTTGCGCTACGTAGAAAAGGGTGCCGCGCGGACAGAAATTACTAACACCAGCTGGACCACAGAAACCGTTTTGGGCTCAGGCCTAACTATTTCCGAAGCTTGTGGTATAGATTTTCCTGAAAGTGGTTTGCTGGATCGCGTCAGCGATGGCAACTTAATCACCAACGTGGATGCCAATGGTAATGTGATTGCACAAGGCACCGGCAGCAGTTTTGCCGCCTACGACAACCAATGTATCTCCAACGCATTAAACGAGTTAAACGGTACAACTTTCGCGTACCCGGGCGTCACCTTATTAGATCCAGGTGCGACAAACGTTTCCGAAGATACCGTGGCGGCGTTTGTCATGGCTAACTACGAGTCCAGTTTTATGGAGCGGAGTTTGCGCGGTAACTTCGGTGTGCGCATTGTTCAAACCGATGTTGAGTCAGTCGGCTATCGGGCGCCTTATGTGGTGACCACAGACCCAACCACTGGCGTGTTATCACTCGATCCTGGCACCGGTATCGAGGCTGTTAAAGGTGGCGGTAGCTATACGGAATACCTGCCCAGCGTGAACTTTGTGTGGGACTACGCCGAAGACAAAATTATCCGCGGCGGCCTCTATCGCGGTATGTCTCGTGTTGAGCCAGCGGATATGGGCTACAGTCGCGAATTTATTTCCGCCGACGAAGATTCTAACCCGATGACGGTAGAAGATCTGTTGGCGGGTGCGGAAGGCTCCGGCAATCCAAATTTGAAACCGCTGATGTCTTGGAACGCCGATTTGTCATTGGAGTGGTATCCCACCGACGATGCGATTTTCTCAGCTGGCCTTTACTACAAAAAGTTTCTCGGTGGTTTTGAAAAGCGCACACAGTTGGAAAATTTTGAGGTCGACGGTGAAACCTACGCCTTGCCAATCACCAATGATGTTACCAGCGAACAAACCAGCAATCTCTATGGTTTAGAGATTACTGCGGCCTACCGTTGGGACTCTGGTATTGGCGTGAAGATGGGTTACAACATTGCCGACACTGACTTTGAATTTGAGGATGGCCTGTACGGCGATACTTACACCACGGATCTCAACGGCGTTACCACCCAATTAACGGATGGTCTAATCGCGCCAGCGTCGGTTCCCGGCTTCTCCAAGCAGGTATTTAACGGTCAGCTGTATTATCAAATTGGTGATTTTGATATCGCCGCCATTTACAAGTATCGCAGCAGCTACTTCCAGCCCTACACCAGCGATGGTACCCGTTTGCGTTATGTTGACGATGTCGGTACCTGGGAGATGCGCGCTTCCTACGACATTAATGATCACGTAAAAGTGAAGGTTGAAGGTATTAATTTGTTCGGCGCACCAAAAGTGCAGTACTACTTCGAAGAGGGCAACCTTGGTGAAGTAAACGATTACGGCGCGCGCCTGTTCGCAGGTATTACGGTGAAGTTCTAAGCACTTAGGTGTGATAAAAGCGCAGTAACCGAAACAACGTATTTTGGCTTACTGCTCAGCAAACAAAACCTTAGAAATCCAACAGGCGCACGTTTGTTGGATTTTTTTGTTTGGAACTAAGCATTATTTGACGGTAGATTTTCTATCAGTAGGTTACAAGTGCCTGCATTTCGGCAAGGTAACAATAGGTGCAGAAAAAGGCATAAAAAAAGGCAGCGCACTGGCTGCCTTGTCGTGATCGGATGTTTAGTAACTACCGGTGGTTAAATGGCTGAGAGAGAACTGCTGCCGGCTCTTCAGCGCCTCTTGACGAGCCGCCTCAATGGCTTGCGCTTCGGTCACATGAAGCAACGCATCGATTAGGCGAGCGAAATGCATGTGCATGGCCTTGCGCGCGGCGCCGGAATCTCGTGCCTTGAGCGCGTCGTAAATCGCCTTGTGCTCGTCGAGTCTATTTTTACCGTCGAGTTTGCACACACCCTCATAAGAGCGCTTAACCCGAGCGGACGTCTCTCGAATTTCCCACAAGCGCTTGATGGTCATCAGAATTGCGGCGTTATTGGTGGCCTGCGAGATGATTAGATGAAAGCGTCTGTCGGCGGCTTCTGCCGTGAGGTCGCCCTCTTTGTTTTCCTGAGCCATGAGGGCCAAGGTGCCTTCTAGCTCAACCAATTGCTCCGGCGTGATCATGGTAGCGGCAATGGCCGCCGCCTCGCCTTCTATAACGGCGCGAGCTTGGGTGAGTTCGAAAGGGCCAATGTCGGGGGCGTAAAAGGCAGCATTCTGTTGCGGCTCTTTAACGTAGACGCCAGAACCGGTTTTTACCCGTACACGGTCTAATGTCTCTAAGGCAATAATCGCTTCGCGTATGGTTAGGCGGCTGACCTGAAAGCGCTCGGCAAGTTCGCGCTCTGGCGGTAGGCGGCTACTAGGCGGATAGTCACCAGAATCAATCAATTTATTGATCTCTTCGACAACGTGCTGATAGAGACGACGTCCAGTCATTTGTTGTTCCCCTGTGGGTGTTAAGGCGCTGATGCCGCTGTTGTTGGGTAAAGCTATCTGATGGATTTTATCCCATATCGATTCGCCTGCATACCCGCTTGCGAGAGCCGGACTCAGGACGGTCATCCCGCCATTGTCGCCATCTCCCGAGCATTAGCTTAGTAGAGGCTCGGGCCAAAGCCAAGTAACCTGTCTGGCACTGAGGTCTGATTGTTTCGTGTCCTTTGGTGTGCCAGTTGGTTTACTTATTGGTCTGATTGTGGTTTTATGGCCTGCCCTTATTGCGCCTATGCTGCACAGGTATCAACTTAGGGGCCTGCCTCGGGTATGGGGCAAGTTGTGTTGAACATAATTCGAATAATGAACGTGACACGAGTAATCAGAATGAAAACGTCAAAAACAGCCTTTTTACTTCTTCCCCTTGCCTTGGCGATTAGCAGCTATGGCTTCGCCCTTGCGCCCAATGCCGTTACCGACAGCGGCAACGATGGTCACCCAGCCGCAAACACCTTGGATGGTTCTTTCGACCCAGAGTCCCGTTGGTCTGCGCAGGGCAGTGGGCAATATTTACAGTATGATTTTGGTTCGGTTCAGAACTTTAGCGGCGTCAATATCGGCTTTTACAAAGGCAATGAACGCAGCACCCGCTTTCAATTAGCCACATCGAATGATGGCGCAAACTGGTCGACGGTTTACGACGGTGCTTCGAGCGCGTCAACCTTGGCATTTGAAGCGTTTACGATCACCGGTGCCACTGGCCGCTATCTACGCTTAGTTGGTTTTGGCAATAGTGCCAACGATTGGAATAGCATCACCGAAGTGAGCTTTGATGGCGCTTCGGGCACCAGCTTAACGCCACTGACCATTCAAAGTGCCGCCGCCAGTGCCGACGATGGCAATGTTGCGAATAACGTGCTCGATGGCAGTATCTATACCCGTTGGAGCGCGAACGGCGCCGGTCAAACGCTCACGGTAGACTTGGGCGCGAGCAAAACCGTTGATGCAGTCGATTTGGCTTTCTACAAAGGCGATCAGCGTCAGGGCTTTTTTAATTTACAAGCCAGTACCAATGGCAGCGCTTGGACGACACTGGCATCTGGCTTGGTGAGCGCTGGTAGCAGCGTGCAAGCGGAGCGCTTTACCGTGCCAACCACCAGTGCCCGTTATGTGCGCTACGTGGGGAATGGCAACAGTGCAAACACCTGGAATAGTTTGACCGAAGTGAGCGTCTTATCGGCTTCTGGTTCGCCGACGCCGACGCCAACGCCAACGCCAACGCCGACGCCAACACCAACACCAACACCAACACCAACACCAACACCCACGCCAACACCGTCAGGCACCTGTTCTGGTATGGATTTATCGATTTGGGGTTACACCATTTCAGATGGTGTATCACACAATGATCAATCTGATATTCAAACGCTGGTGGATCGAACCAATATCGGTTCAGATCTCACCTTTGATAGCCAGGGCTGTCCAACCTTTAAGGCGCCCAACAAAGGCAGCACCTCTACCAACTCAAGTTTTGTGCGCAGCGAATTGCGAGAACTGATCAGCGAGTACACAGACAGTTCAGCTGATGTAAAAGGGCTAACCAAAAACAATTGGGTGACCAGCAAAGCGTCAGCTACTAACCAATCCCTCGTGGGCGGGGTTGATGGCACGCTGCGCGCCAAATTGAAAGTCAATGCGGTGTCTGTTGATGCCACCAGCAATGATCAAATTGGCCGTATTGTTGTGGGGCAAATTCACGGTGAAAATCACGAGCCGGTGAAAATCTATTACCGCAAATTACCCGAGCACAGCAAGGGCTCGGTATTTTTCACCGTCGACGGTGCCAGTGGCAGCCCCGTAGATCGCATCAATGTTGTGGGCTTCACCGACAAAAACGATACCGCCTCTGGCAGCAGTTCGGTAGAAGACCCCAGTAATGGCATTCCACTCGGCGCTGTTTGGGAGTATGAAATTAAACTGGTGGGTGATCAACTAACCGTTACCGTGTGGTACGACGGCAAGACCTACACAACGGCGAGCTCCATTGCTTACACCAAGACGCGTTCAAAAGTGTTAATCAGTAACAGCAGCGACATTAATGCGATCACAATAGCAGACTTCTATAAAGATGATTACATGTACTTTAAAGCCGGTTTGTATAATCAAAACAACACAGGTACCGCCAGCCCTAATTACGCGTCGGCTACCTTTTATACCATTGATGTACAACACGACTAAGTTGATGTAAACGGTTCCCTCGTCGTGCGACTGAAAAACCGAGAGTTTTGTATCGCGCGCTCTTTCATTTTCTAGTTTGCACCTTATGCGTCATACCCTCGGGATGGCGCTTTTTTTTACCTTTTCATCACGCAAGGCAGCTTGTAGAGCGAAGTTATAAAACGGCTTTTATAGAACACTTTAATAGGACAATTTAATAGGACATTTTAATAGAACAGCTTCAAAGAGCAGCGTTATGCAAGTCTGGCCAAGAAGCAGCGAAGGATCAACATCGCCGCTAGAAGTGAAATCTGGCTTACATTAAAAAGAGAGATAAAAACTATGCTGATACACAAACTAGGCGTTAAAAAAATAACCATAAAATCAATCCCATTGTGTTTCCTTTTTCTGATCGCCTCAACTCAGGCAGACAAACTATCTAATGCGAGTTTTGAACAGCAGTGGCAGGGTTGGCAGTACGCGAATGGCGCTTCAATTTCAGACAAGGCTCGCACAGGGGAGGCATCAGTAAAGCTCAGTCAGGCGGGCGCAGTTGTGAGCCGCGTGGTCGACGTGCAACCAGACACTCGCTACCGAGTAACGGCTTATGTATTAGGTGCGGGAACCCTCGGTGCGAAAGCGGATGGACACATGTACTTCGATCAGCCGGAACGAAAAACCAAAGATTGGACAAAACTGTCGGTAACCTTCGAGAGCGGTGGCGCTAAGCAAGCCGTGCTATTCGCAACTTATGCCGGCCTAGAAGGCCGATTCGATGATTTCACTTTCGAAGCCGTGCGGGATGATAGCGCAGAGCTGGCGGCTTCCATTGTGGCAAAAAGTGATGGCGGCACAGGCCTTTCACCCGATCTACCGCCAAGCCGGAATTTTGATTTGTTAGGCTGGTACCTAAGCACGCCGCGCGATGACGACGACGATGGCGTGGGTGATATCTACCATGAGGTCGAATTGGCACAGGGCTTTGAAGACGACCTCTACTTTTTTACCCGCTGGGACGGCGGCATGACGTTTCGCGCGCCCAATAAAGGCGGACGCACGTCAGCCAATACGAAATTTACCCGCAGTGAGTTACGCGAAATGTTGCGCCGCGGCGATAAGGCCATTAAAACCAAAGCGGCCGGTGGGCCGAACAAGAACAATTGGGTTTTTTCCAGTACCTCAGCGCGCACCCAGCGCCTCGCCGGCGGCGTAGATGGTCGCATGGCAGCAACGCTGGCCGTTAACTACGTAACAGTAACCGGCGAGCCCTACCAAGTTGGCCGCGTTATCATTGGTCAAATTCATGCCAGCGAAAACGAACCTATTCGGCTCTATTACCGCAAGCTACCCAACAACACCCGCGGCTCTATTTATATGGCACACGAACCGGCGCCCGGCCACGGCGAAGAAGTGCTTATCGATATCATCGGTAGCCGAGCCGATAACGCACCCGACCCGGCCGATGGCATAGCCCTGGATGAAAAGTTTTCCTATGTGATCGATGCTAAAGGCCACCGCCTAAGCGTTGATATTCTGGTTAACGGCAAAGTACGCGCGCAGCAAGTGTTTGATATGAGCCGCTCTGGCTATGATGCAAGTGACGACTATATGTATTTTAAAGCCGGTGTTTACAATCAAAATAACACCGGCGATTCCGATGATTTTGTTCAAGCTACTTTTTATACGTTAGAAACCAGCCACCACAAACCTAACTAAACATTGAGGGCCGTGAGTGCCTATCGGTAAGGTGTGAATGGTAGCAGAGCTCAGGGCATCTTGCGTGCCCTGAATTTTTGTCAGGTCATTAAGTTGCTATTTGTACAATAAAACAGCCCGTTTAGCTTTTGCAAAGCGCAGCTCTGGCCACCACGTAGGGTTGAACTTACTTGATAACATTTCCATAGTGCAGCCGGCTGAGGCGAGTGCGGGTGGTTTTTCTTGCGCCTGCTTCTATTTATGTTGATGCATTTAGGTATCTATTCATTCACGTATCTGTCTAAGTATCTATCCATTCACGTATCTGTCTAAGTATCTCTTTAAGCCTCTAGCTTTTATCTGTCTAGGTATCAACGTAGTTATGATAGCGGCTGAGTCCGTGGCGGGTACTGTATAGGTAAACCACTAAATAAAAGGTTGTGACAAATGATTGCGGGAAAATATTTCAACATCTGTATGGCAGCTTTACTGTTGATTTTTACCCTGCCAGCCCAAGCCCACGATGGTAACAAAGGCTGGGTTACAGCAACGGGGTATTACCTCTGGACCAACACCTATGGCGAGCCGCAAATTCGTGTGCAAACCCAAGATGGTTACTACAACCCAGCCGAAACTTGTACCGAATTAGATTCCTATATGGTGGATACGCGGTTATCGAGTGAGGTGCAAAGCCGCATATACAGCGTGCTGTTAGCGGCATCTCTGGCGAGCAAACCGGTGCGCCTGTATATCAGCATAGATAGCTGCGAGCGCGGTGGGCCAATGATTCAGGTTGTTGTTATTAGCTAAGTTGCTGAGCCATGCAGGCAGAAAGGGCGGCTAATTGGTACTAAGGTTTGCGTTTGCCGGCAAGGTGTTGGGGCACCTAAATTTACCGGAAAATTTAAAAATCAAACAAATAATGACCGTATAGTATCAATTTTTAAGGCGTTTATTCGTTGAACTTAAGTGCTAAGTATTATATAAACACGCCCTTAAATTATTAATGGACTACCTAAAGAGGCAACGGAATTGCTGAATCCCACCGTATCAAAAGCTTTTCTCTTTGCGTTCTCGCTGTGCTTGTCATCACTTACGTCTGCAGGTCAGCAAACAGGTTTTGTCTCAGCACTTCATGTTCGCGCCAGCGATGGCCTTACTTATTTTTTCCTCAACGGTTCAGCAATGGCCGATGCACCTGCTTGTGCAACACATGGCTATTGGATGATTAAAGATGAAACGTCCAAAGCCGGTGAGCGCCAATATGCACTGCTCTTGGCGGCGGCAGCGGCAAAGAAGGAAATTAGTGTTGTGGGTATGAATAGCTGTAGCCGCTGGAGCGATGGCGAAGATGTTAATGCCATTACTTGGTCAAATCCTTAGCTGATTCGAGCCACTTTTAATAGGATGATTTAATCATGACCAAGCGTATGTTGAGTGCCTTTTGTTTTTTATTCTTGGTATCTAGTCAAGTTTATGCAGCTACGTGGCATTCAAGCACGATAAAGAAAATTTACCCGCTTGGCAGCGGCAGTGTGGTGCTGTTGTTCGAAACCGATAGCCCCGCGTGCACTAATGGCAGTACACCAAAATATTATTACATCAACGTTGGTGCAAATAGTATGACCGCAGAGGGGCGAGATGCGTTGTTATCGGTTGCACTAACCGCCGCCGCTACTGGTAAGCAGGTGTCCATTAATTTTGATGAAACATCGGACTCCTGTGACATCAATCGTCTGAGCGTGGATTTTGGGTCTTAGTGGCTGTGGTGGGTCGGGGTCAACGTCGTTCAAAATTAATTGCGTGTAATTGCTGGAATTTATATTAATGAATGCTTTAGATGGGGATGTCATGTCTACAATAACTCGATGTGTGCTGTTGGTGAAACGAGCGCTAATGCTTGTTTTGGTTGCGGCCGGCGTGATGGGTGGGGCGCAGGTAATGGCTTCAAGTGTACAAGTGACGGGTACGGCCACAACCTTCACTGCCGCTGCAACTACCGACATGCTCGACGTTGCCGCACCGAATCAGCAGCAGGTCTCCGTTAATCGCTTTTCTCGCTTTGAAGTAACGGGCCGGCCTTTGTCGATTACCAACCTGAGCTCGAGTGTCAACGGCGAACTAGCAGATCTGATTGTGATCATTGCAGACGATATCGTAATCAATGCCCCCATTACTATTTTGGGGCCAGCGGCAGATCTACTATTTATCTCGCCGACCAACGGTGTCGTTCAATGTAGTGCCTGCCAATTTAATAACGTCTATCGTGTTTCCTTGGTGTCGGTACAGGGCGAGGGTAATTTAGGTACGCCACAGTCGGTTGATGGCGCCATTTTTGGCACATTAACAGCATCCTCCGGTGGTAGTGTAATCGTTTCTACCTTAGATGCGCCCGGTGCATTAGCTGTTGATTTAGTGGCGGCAAACGTACAGGTAAGTGGAGTTGTTAACACGCATCAACGCGCTAACAGAACAACTGCCGGCAGCTATAAGGCGGATCTGAATGGTAGTTATACTATTGGTGCCGGCGGCGTCAACGTCGTGGGCGCAGCGGCCTATTGGAATTACGATGCACAGCGAGTTAACGGATACATCTCTGGTAGCGCGGCATCCGCTAATATAAACGCATCGCTCAGCACAACCGCACTAAAAATTTTTGCCAATGACGCATTAGTGTTCGCCGGCTCAGTTAATACCTCCACCTCTATTAACAGTGCCGTGCGTTACCGAGGCAACACGCGTATCACGGAAGAGCAAGTTTCGGTAACACAGGTAGGCGAAAATGCGGTTAATGTTCAAGCAAATGTAATATCGAATGGTGCCGTTTCTTTTATGGCGGGTGGGAATGTTATTGTTCCCATTGGTAAAGCTATAAAAGCGGGCAATCTAACACTCATATCGAGTAAGCGTATAGAGAACTATGGCGCCATCAACGCCGGTGTTGTAGAGGGTGCCGCGGAGGCAGTGCGTAATGAAGGCAGTATAGATGCCGACGCGAAAATTGAATTGTGGGCTAATAAATCCATTGTTAATCACCGTGGCGGTGCTATTCGCAGTCACACGGTTTCGCTCGAGTCGGAAAATGGTTACGTGCTCAATGGTTCGCGTACGCCCTTCAAATATGAATCTGAAGAATTCATACCTTACCCAGCCAACTACACCAACAGCCTAAACCCGATTAAGTTAGGTACCTTCTATGCAAACAATACGGAGGCTTTGGCGCCAGTAGCCAGCCAAGCAAAATTTAGCAAATCCTCGGCGCATATTGCGGGTGCTGTCGTAAAAATTAAGGCGCAAGCATTCGAAAATATAAACCCTTACTACCTCAAGCTTTTGCCTGACGAGCAGCCGCTGCTCGATCGTGAGCTTCTGGCGCAGGTTTCGGTTATCGCCGAGCAAAATATGAAGATTAAAGGCGATAAATATTTGGTCAACGCCTCGGCACTGTTGGGCGTGCAGTCGTCTACAGGTTTAATGGAGTTGGACGCACCGCAAATTATTAACGAACGTTATCGCGTGCTCAGTCTGATGGATCAAGATCATACGGTGGTGACGAATAGCGCCTCTAATGGATATGGCTATAACTACCAGTCGTCTTCCTCAGAAGTTTATAAAACAGTCGTTGCTACTTACTCACCTCCTGGTCTGATGTTTTCGATGGGAAGATATTCGGCAATGGCCTCAAGTGAATACGTAAACGCCGTAGGTTATGTTGAGTTGTTTGGCGATGCTGAATTTTCAACGGGTACCTTTGCTGACATTGGCCTCGAGCATGGGCAGGTTCAGAAAGATCTTACGGTCACCTCTTACTATGGCGGCTATTGTTCCTATGGTTGTACTGCGCAACAAACGGCAAGTGCCTTAGGCGATCCCCAAGAGATGGATTCACTGTTTTACGTGGGTGGTAATGTGAAAGTATCTACCCAGTTAAGCGCTTGCGCCGCCTCGGCGAGCGCATGTTTTCTAAATGTAAGCTCATTTGACGCTTACTTGAATATGGCGATTGACCAGATAGTTGCTTCCAATAGTAATTATCGAAACGAACAAGATTTTGGAGGAGTTGACTATGTATCGTATTCGAAATCGTTCCAGATCAGTGGGCTTGATGATTTCGATGACAAATTCTATATCTCATGGAATGAGATAATTGAGAAGAAAATTTTAGTCGGAGAAGTATTCGATACCTCGACGGCTGTGAAGCAAGGCGTTGACGAATACTCTATCTGGCAAGTGATGAAAAATCTCTACCAGCAAGTTGTGACCTGGTGGACCGATCTAACTGCTGAAATAAACTGGTGGAACTGAGGATGATTGTCATGAAAGCATTATCACGTTTGAAAAAAATCATCTTCCGCAAGCAAGTATTCAATCGCACTGTCGCTTACCTTACGGTTTTTTCTATCCTATTCCCTATCGCCTCACCGAGTGTGGCGTTGGCGCTAGATAATATCCAAATACAGCAAGACTTCGATTTACACCCATTGTTCCTTAATCAGGGCACCAGTGCCTCCGAAATGTATCAAGCCAAGCCCTATGTAGAGGCCTTTGCACCTCAAGGCGCAAAAACTGTACAAGGTTTTTATAAGGATTTATGGGACACGCGCCGTGCGGCGTTGGGTGAAGTCACTTACGTGCCGGTAAGCAATGGCGGCATCACTTTCTTTATTCCTCTCTATAACAACCCTAAACAGGTAGGTTCGCCCTTGGTTCAGGCCCGCTACGTGCGCGCACAAATCAGCGGCCTGTTGGGGCGCAATCTAATTGACGGCGATACAGACGCCTATAAAACCGAAGTGGCGCAGCTGAATACGCTGTATGCCAATGCACTAAGCTATGTTGATGAAAATCCTGGGTTAGTTTATGGCACACCACTAAATCTACCGCAAGATGGCGGCGCGCCTGTGCGAGACATGATTTGGCCAGAGCAGCGCCTGATACATGGTCAGCAAGTGATGGTGCCGGTGGTTTATCTCACTCAGGCCACCGTGGCTACGCGCCGCGTGACTGACCATCAAATTGAATTTGTAGCTGGCGCCACATTCGATGGTCTAGCCATTGACGGTGTCACCATAAAAGCCGGTCGCGATGCTTTTATTAATGTCTTGGGTGATTTAACTAATAATCAAGGGCATATAGCTGGCGGCGGTGAGTTGGAAGTCGCCGTTGGCGGTACGCTGAGTAATATCTCTGGTGTAATTAGCGCACAAAACGATTTGCGTATTGGTGCAAACAACATTACCAGCAAAACCATCGTTTACCGCTATGACTTTGGCGCTAGCCAGGGCGGTTCATTTGGTGAAATCGCGACTATTCAGGCTGGCGGTGATGTCACTCTGCGCGCCTACTCAGATATTCAATTACAAGGAGCGGCGGTCAATGCCGGCGGGGAGATTACGCTCGCTGCCAACGGTAATATCTATGTTGGCGGTGTGCAATACGCCACCAATAGTACCACTCGCGCACACGGCTGGTACAAGCAAACCTCTGGCATGGAGTACCTGCGTTCGACGCTTACTGCAGCCGAAGCCATCGAATTTATTGCCAATGGTCAAATCCAAATCGATGGTGCTGAGCTCATTAGCGACGAAGGTCATATCAATATTCTCGCTGGTATGGGTATCACCATTCAGAACGATTGGGATCAAAGCCGATATGTTGGTAAATACAAAAAGGGTGGCAAGAAAAAGTCTGAAGAGGCTTACGAAACAGTCGCTATTCGTGCGCTCTTAGATGCTGGAAAAGGCGTCACATTACATACTGAATTTGGTGATATTAACCTCACTGCCACGGAAATAAATTCAAGTGCAGGGGTAGAAGTATCTGCTGCCAATGGCAGTGTGAACTTGCTCGTAGCGAAAGAGACCGATCACTACAGTTACCATGCAGAAAGCAGCACGCTGTTTACTAAGCGCACGATTGATAAAGGTCACGTGATCGAAAACGTGGTGCACAACAGTATTGTAGGCGGTTTAAAAGTTAGTGCCCTCTATGGCCTGAACGTGGAGTACGAAGGCGGCCAAGACCGAACCTTCAAAGGTCAAATAAATCAGTTCCGTCAAATCGAAGAACTGAAATGGATGGCAGATATTTACGACAACCCAGAGCTGGATGTTAACTGGACAGAGGTTGAAGAGAATTTTGACGAGTGGAGTGAAGATAATACCTCGTTGAATGCGGCGGCTATGGCGATTATTGCGATTGCGGTGGCGGTGGCGACGGGTGGTGCTGGGTTTGCGAGTCTTGCGTCGATGGGCGCAATTGGTGGAACGACTACGGCAACTACGGCCGCACTTAGTGCCGGCTGGACAAGTCTTGTGACTACTGCAGTCGTTGCATCTACAAATGCTGCTGTTAATGGTGGAAACTTTTCAGATATCCATAAAGCAGCATTCGATGCAGTAGTAAGCAAGGACGGGCTTAAATCTTTAGCGGTTGCGATGGTGACTGCTGGGGTGATGGCTAAGATTGATGCGAAGTTTTTTAAGGCACCTACGGAAGAGGCTCAATTATCACTGACAAATGATTGGATTTCTCAGAACCCTGGGTTTTCGCCTACGCAGCTAGCAGATTTTCAAGCGTCTATGACCAAAACCACATTGACTTGGCAGGTTGGGCAGGCGATCACGCATTCCGCTGTAAAGGCGGCTGCGCCCATTATTGTTGAAGGAGGAACTCTCTCAGAGTTTGGTGAAGATTTTTTAATTGAAATTGCAAAGTATGGCGTAAATACCATTGGAAAGGAGTTTGCCACAAAAATCGGTATTGCAGCCCATGGCAATGGTGAGCAGCAGCCGCCAACAATTGGAGTAGCAACACAGTATATTGCTCATGCTGCTCTTGGGTGCAGCGTGGCCGTTGCCACGTCTGCCATTGATCATGGAGATACGTCGGCAGCCAAAAATTCATGCTTAAGCGGGGCTGGCGGCGCGGTAGTTGGTGAATTTGTTGCTCAACAGTACAGAGAAAAAATTTTAACGGATATAGCTTCTTGGGCGAAAGATAAGGTGATAGCTGCTGAAGGTGGAGCAGCGCCTAACGAATTAGAGTTTCGTAAAGAGTTGGATAGAATGCGCGCTCAAGGTGTAGATATAGCGAAACTATCGGCGGCATTTTTAGCTTTTGCTGTTGGCGGAGATGTCAATCTCGCCGCTGCTGCGGGAGAGAATGCTGCAGAAAATAATGCGTTGGTTTCTGGATTGTTTTTGCTTGCTCTCGCAACCATTGCGTATATGACAGCTGTTGGAGAAGGTAATATTCTCATTGGAATGAGTAAAATCTCCGATGGGGATCACCCTATAGGTCGTGCTTTGAGGGAAGGTGGAACTCAAGCTCTTGAGTTATCGATGCAGACCGCACCAGAAGAGACGCTTCAGGCCATGGAGTTTTTAAATACCGTGGGCGGTGTTATCAATACAGGTGCTGTATGGGCAATTGAAACCTGCGATTCTGGATTGGGGGGGGGGTGCACCACTGTTATCGTAGCCTACGAAAATATTCCTGATGAGATAAGAAAGCCGTTAGAGGGCGCAGGCGCATCATTTAGCTTAATTATTCCTCCTGCCGGATTATCAAAGCTCAAGGTCTATAAGGATCTTGGGGATCAAAACCTGCCTGTCGGTGAAATGTGGGTAGATGGCAGTCACAAGGCTTGGGACGTTAAACCAGATGAAAAGCAGATTTTTGAAGGGACGAATTTAGGCCAGACAGTAGCACTGCTACCAAAGACGTTAGAGCAGCAAAGAGAATTAGCCATATTAGCGGCTGAGGCTCGAACTGAAATAATGGTAGATCCGTCTATTCTAGTAGGTCTTCTATCTGAAGCCCAATTGAACAAGATGAAGATCGATTTCCTCGCTCGAATGTATCTCGGCCATGCAATAGAAAAACTGATCTCTGAGAAAAGGCTAGAGGCATTGGAGGTGAACCCGGATAGCGTTTTAGCTGACATGGACTGGACTGGTGTTAGCAACAAGCCGTATGATTTTAAGAATCCCACTGACGATATTACTTTTGAAGTGACCACCAATTCGAAAGCTAGCATTCTAAAGCACCAAGATAGAGCGGAAGTGGACATTGTGATAACTTATGATGCGTTTTCTGTTGAAGACTTAAAGTTAATCAATGGAAATTTATGAGGGAAGTAGGATGAAACAGGTATGTATAGACGATGATTTTCTAGAGGGTGATGACATCTTTTCGCTAAGATGCGGGAGGTATGATCAGGTTCAATTCAAATCCTTGCAGTTTAGAGCTGGCCCTAAAAAAAACATAAGAATCGAAGATACCATTTTTTCAAAATGCTCTGTTCTAAATGGCATATGTAGTATCGGTAGATTTGTTTCTTTGGAAGATGTTTCATTTATAGATCTGGCTGTAAAGGAAATGGAGATTTCCGCTGGCGCCTTATTGAACAATGTAATTATTTCAGGAGCTAAGACAAAATTTTTAACTATTAAAAGGCTCTACAAAGATACCGCGTTGCATGAAATGGAGGCCAGTGCAGTAACTGGAATCGTTGATGTTAGTGGGTTCTCTGGTGCGCTGGAGATATTTAATTTTCCAGTCGACAGATTGAAGTTAAACGTTGAATCACATTTTGTGGTTGATTTTAAAATGCTTGATTCTATACCGTGGGAAGATTTGGGGATTGTTAAGGTGGGCGGATATTGGTATCAATCTATCTCTCGCCTAGCGAAACGGGAATCCCCGGAAGCAGTATTTTCTATTCCAAAATCAGGGCCTGCTCTTGATGAATTCAATGTATTAAGGCGGGAAAAGTTTTTTTAACGGGATCAGACAACGAGGTCAAGGATTTAGGTAATCGCGGATGAGGTGAATTGGATAAAGAATCGAAGAGGACGGAGAATACCAATTGTCGAGATCAATGGGGTCAGAGTCGTTGATTGAGTATGCTCAACAGGGATCAATAAGTGCTGTCAGATGAAACTTAAGACGCGCATTTCATCCTGCTCCATGGAATTCCGTGGGCAGTTTACTTAATTGATGCCTGTGTTCTTGAGTATTTTATTTGGTTGGGCTCGCCTTGATGTTTAACGACTTTTTGTCGGTTGTTCTATGATAAGTCGCTGGTTCTCTGAGATGTAGCATCGAACGAATGGTGTTGAAGATCGCGAGAGTGGATCAATTTTACCGGTTAAAATATGAGGGAGCGAATGCTTAGGTTAGTGTTGTTAGTTGCATCTATATTGGGCTCATCAGTTGTAAGCGCCAATAACTATGTAAGAGGGCAGATCACTTCGTTGTTAGGGTCGGGTGCAGATCCAGCAGTTCGCGTGGGAGCCAATCTTGTGCCATCTGCATGCAATGGTGGGTCGTACGGTTGGTTGCATTTCTACGGCACGCCTCAGGAGCGTCAGTGGATATATACCACAGCATTAGCCATGTCTGTGGCTGGCAAGGTAGTTACGGTGTATACCAATTCAGATGGAGCTCGTTGTGAAATTACCAATATCCAGGTTACGGATGGTTTGAACTAGCTAAACCAAGTTACGATCAAGGGGTCAGACTCCTTGATCTAAAGTTTGGGGTCAGAGCATGGCGGGTTAAACATGAATATGAGGGATAAGTGCTACGAGCTTTGTCGTAAGCTTGCTTCTGATTTTGATGGCTGGGAATTTCAAGGTGGCAAGTTTGTGTGCAAGAAATACAAGCCATTTGTGCTGGGGTTGGAAATATTTGCCAAGGTGGCAATGAGTCACGTTTGTTTTCAAGCGATTGAGTGGGTCAAGGTGAGCCCGTTAGTGAAGCCAATTAGGGCATTGTTTCCAGAATACAAGGTTCCGTGTCACTTTACTCGACAACCAAAAAATGTAGATGGCTCAAGATTTTCTGGAGTGTATACGGAGATAAGTCTAGCCGCACCGGTAATCGAAAGTTTCGTTAGGATTGCACTCCCGAATGCAGAGTCTCGATACTGTCTCGATAGTATAGATGAGTTTGTTGATAAGTTTCCGGAAGATAATCCATTTAATTTTATTGGAATACAGGGAGTTCACTACTGCTTGCTTAGAATGTTCGTCGGTGATTTCGACTATATCAAGAAGTGTTGCGAAGAGGCAGTTGCGGGGAATGAAGATTTTCGGCTCGATGAGCTCAGGCAGATTGTGCAGCGAATGGAGGACATGGAATTCCGAGAACAGTTTGTTAAATAGATAAAAATGCCTACTGGAAATGAAAAAGATCAAGGGGTCGGACTCCTTGATCCAGCTAGCCCGTAAAAAAAGGGGTTAGAGTTAATTAGTTTTTTGTGGTGGGTAGGGCTGTTGAGTTGCGGTCGCCATTTTGTGATCAAGGGGTCAGACTTCTTGATCTAAAGTTTGGGGTCAGAGTATGGCGGGTTAAACATGAATATGAGGGATAAGTGCTACGAGCTTTGTCGTAAGCTTGCTTCTGATTTTGATGGCTGGGAATTTCAAGGTGGCAAGTTTGTGTGCAAGAAATACAAGCCATTTGTGCTGGGGTTGGAAATATTTGCCAAGGTGGCAATGAGTCACGTTCGTTTTCAAGCGATTGAGTGGGTCAAGGTGAGCCCGTTAGTGAAGCCCATTAGGGCATTGTTTCCAGAATACCAGGTTCCGTGTCACTTTACTCGACAACCAAAAAATGTAGATGGCTCAAGATTTTCTGGAGTGTATACGGAGATAAGTCTAGCCGCACCGGTAATCGAAAGTTTCGTTAGGATTGCACTCCCGAATGCAGAGTCTCGATACTGTCTCGATAGTATAGATGAGTTTGTTGATAAGTTTCCGGAAGATAATCCATTTAATTTTATTGGAATACAGGGAGTTCACTACTGCTTGCTTAGAATGTTCGTCGGTGATTTCGACTACATCAAGAAGTGTTACGAAGAGGCAGTTGCGGGGAATAAAGATTTTCGGCTCGATGAGCTCAGGCAGATTGCGCAGCGAATGGAGGACATGGAATTTCGAGAGCAGTTTGCTAAATAGATAAAAATGCCTACTGGAAATGAAGGTGGTGTTGACCCATTAAGATGGATGCCAGGAGGAATTACACACCAAGGTTACACAGAAGGAATTATCAGATCAAGGGGTCAGACTCTTTGATCGAAGGTGTAAAAGAGATTTTATGGTGTCTTACCTCTTGATTACTTGATTGAAACCAAAGCCAAGAAATAGAAACTTAAAGAAAATTAGTTAATATGAAAATAAAAAATATTACATGGGCGTTTACAATTGCTGCATTTTCAATGGCCGCACAGATTTCCGCTGCAAATGAAACTTCACCACGTTCTAAAATACTAAGAATTACGTCTTACGCGAAATTTGGAAATGGTGACGTATATGTAAAGCTTGAAGAAAGCAGCACTGTCTGCGCCCACGGCTATTTCTTAAATAGAGACAGTGTTGGTTTCGAGACCAGTATTAGCATGTTGATATCAGCCTACCACGCAGGAAGCTCAGTCTTAATTGTTGGGGATGAACAAAGAATGTGGTCCGGCTCAAGTAATCCTGTATGCGAGATATATAGTATTCAGTACCAGTAGATAGTAGATAAAAAAGAGGTCGTAGCCCGCTCATCTACTTTGAACTGCGTCCTAGATTGAAAATTTTTGAATTACTAGACGCTTGTAGCGCTTAGTTAATGAAAAGCAATAACCATAGTTAAGGTGTTTTATGAGATTTCTTGTTTTTTTTGTAGCTATATTTTTCATAACATCAGCCAATGCTGATTATAGTTGTGAAGTTAATGTGGCGCGCGTACTGGTTTACGGCAATGGATCCGTTAACGTGCTTCATAGTGGTCGAAATGATTATACGTACATATGTAATTTGAAGGGTACTTGGAAGGATATAGACACCGTGACATGCTCTATGTGGACTAGCATGCTGCAATCAACACAGAATAACAATAAAAACGCAATCTTCTATTTTGGCGGAGAGGGCACCTGCGCAACGTTGCCATTATATGGTGAATCCCCTGCGCCGGTTTATATTGGTTCTATCGATTGATGAGTCTTGTTGTTGTCGCTTTAGTCCTTTCTGTTTTTCGGTAGCCGATTTTTTAACCGAGGTTGGCTTCAGTTTGAGCTATATGTATAAAATTGTAGAGGTAAAAATGGTCACTAAAAATGGTTGGATTACGTTCTGGGTTGTTGCTCTCCTGATTTTTTCAGGATATGCAAAAGCTCATGATTTTAATAATTGTGGTGTTTATGAAGTAGTGGTGGGTGCTGATACACGCAACGCGCATTTCCGAATGGATTGCACTGTTGAACCGAGGCCGGCATGTGCGTCAGCGAGTAATTATGTTGGTTTTGACCGCTCAACCCCAACTGGCGCTCAAATCTATTCCCTACTGCTCACTGCCTTTGCATCTGGGGCAAAAGTTTCAGGCAACGTTAACGATACCGAGTGCCCCATTTGGCAAGGCAATGTTTCGCTTCTTGATGGAAGTGTCAGAATCGTTCGGTAGAGGCGGTAGTTGAACAACATGGGCGAAGTTAGTAGCTTCAGTATTACATTGGCGGTGTTCGCAGCTGGAAAGTCCGTTTCTATTCACTGTCATGAGGCAGATTTTTTTAAGTACCTATGTGTATTCGGCCGAGTTGCGACGGAGCGTTCGGTTTGTTTAGGTAAATTAAACAGCAGTAAATAGGTATTGGAAAGTAGCTGCTTGTAATGGAAGCACACTTAGCGAATATCTCTTTTTTGAATCCTGTAGATCTCGGGTTGGCGCTTGCCTATTCGATCTTGATCTTTTTAGTGGCAGTAGGGAAAACATCGCATGACGCGCCATCTCTGTATTCTTACGTTTATTTTGTTTTTTGGCAGTCATCCAGTTGCGGCGTTTAAGCCGGATGCTCACGTTTGGGTTGGGCAGCAGGTCGTCAATGATTTAGCTGATGATGGCAAGTTGTCAATTTGGCTGAATGGGCGCTCCGTATTGATTGATGTACCGGCCGACGTTCGATCGGCAATTCTTGAAAATCGCGCAGCATACCTTTACGGCAATATAGGCCCAGACGCTGCACCCGATGTCGTCGTCGGTCAGACGTTAATGCATCCAGGTAATAGCAATGCTCAGTATTGGCAGGCTAATGACTGGATGGAGTACCTATTGCAGCAGGCGCAATTGGGCCCTGTCCATAAGGCATACGTTTATGGTTA
Organism: Simiduia litorea; assembly: GCF_042853465.1. Classification (GTDB taxonomy): domain Bacteria; phylum Pseudomonadota; class Gammaproteobacteria; order Pseudomonadales; family Cellvibrionaceae; genus Simiduia; species Simiduia litorea. The sequence goes on from NZ_AP031497.1 coordinate 335,323, forward strand.
TCTTGGGCATGCTGCGTCGGATGTTTTTGCTCATACCTATGTTAATCAATATGCGGGTGACGCGTTTGATTTGTGGGATGAGACGCGCGTAGAAAGGCGGCATATGGCGCTCGAAGGCTATATTTCCAGCAAGTTGCCTCCCTTGCGCAATCACCAAGGTGACGCGATTGGCACGGCTGCCGACCAGCTGAACTTAAATGGGCCTGTTTCCTTGGCGGTAAAGCAGTTGTTTTTAGAGGGTGATAGTGTCCGGCAGCAATATGGATCTTCTGCCTTCGGCGGTCACTTAGCGGCACTAATGCATTATCGCAATGCTATTGATGAGCTTGCAGAAGACCCCATCTGGCATGCGATTGATGTCGCAGCGGCGAAAATCGCATCTCAATATTGGCTTAACGTGACATTGACTGATAGTGAAGCCAGTCAAATTGTTAATGCAGCACAGCCGGTGCTTGATACGCTAAATGGCGATGTCGTGGATTTTAGTCAGGCCGTCGATGACAAGCTATTTAATGCCGTCAAAAAGTATGAGCAGCTTGGTTACACTAGCGTGGTTACTGCCTGGAACTCGTATCACGATCTTGCTGAAACGCTAGCTACTCAGCAATACCAAATAGAATTGAAGGCCAACGAAATCGCAACGGAGTTGGCCGTACAAAGCTGCGAAATTGCCCATCAGGCTTTTCTTGCTCCTTTAGGTATTCACGAGTTCTTAATTGACCGTCTCCCATTCAGCGAAGATCTAAAGCGCGCTTTCAAACTATCTGTAGATCCATTGGGGCTTTTGTCGCCAAGTACTGCTGGCAAATTGCTCGACCCGGGTGGATTTTTTTCTAAAAGCGAAGAGACGCCGGTTAAATTAAAAACAATTACCGGTAACAAGGCCTATTTTCAATCATTGATTGTTGATGTGATGGAAAGCAAAGTTGAGGTAAGCAATAGAACGGGACAGTCGCAGCGGTGGTATGCAGAGATTCAACCGGTCATTTTAGCGCAACTGAATTCAAAAATGAGATTGTATAGCGGTGTTATTGAAGGGATCTCAGGCGATGAGATCGTTACACTGTACACGTCCAATTATCATCACTTTGGTGTGAGCACCGGATCCGACTTTTTTCTATGTAAGACGATGCTTGCGGTGTCTAATGGTGTAGTGCCACGTCTTTTAAAACAAAAGTACGAGCTAAAGCATAAATATATTAATACCAAACGCTCGGCAATTGATCCAGTGATCGATCTACGCACTGAGTTGTTAAAAGCTGCAGACAACGCACACTATATTAAAAACGCAGTAATCGATTTTACGCAAGTGCTAAGCACGGATGTATCACCCATTCAATCTTACTTACGTGCGTGGCGATCGGATATTGATGAGGCCATGGTTGCCTATGTACGTGCTACCGGGCAGGTTGTCATTAATACTGTTATTAGCGATGAGAGCGGTAACCCTCTTGAGCCGATGGAAGTGTGGCTTTCGTGTCATATGGGCGCGGTAATGGGCGTTAACAGCGCTATCTCATCATGCGAGTTTAAAGATGCATTACAGGACCTAATTGGATTAGTCGATAACGTTCATCGCATTGCTGTTTCTGCTGCTGCGCCACCGGAGCTAAGGCCACATATCAATAAGCTGGTCAATCTAAAGGGCTCGCTTGAGACCCGCTTAAAGCAGGAGTTAGCAAGTTACCTGAAACAAGAGGTTGAAGATATTATTCCCGATCAGGTCAAAGAAATCGTCTCGCTGATGAGTCAGCCTATGACCGCTAGCCGGCTCAATCAGGAATTTACTGCAGCGAATGGTGTAGGCGTGTCGAAGGACCTGCTATTGATTTCGAATATGTCGACTCGTGTTGATCAAGAAATGCACCTAAGCAACGGCTATCTTGATCCTGATAAGTACGCTGTAGTTTTCAATGCGATACAGTTAACTAAGTTGGCGTTGCTTGATCGCGCTGCGCTCACGGAGCTAGCTCAGCGAGCAAATGCTGTTGGCTTCTCAGCACCAGAAAACATTGTTGCATCGGCATTCCGCAATCTAGATGGTAATCACCAATGGATGGATTTGCCGCCGCCGCTGCCGAGTCAACAGGCGCCTTATCACTACTATTACGCAAGCGGCCAACAGATAACTGAAAATCCCCAATCTTATGCTTCGGAAGAGGGGCTGCGCCTCTGGTATGGTCCCGTACGCAATAGCCTTTTCCGTTCGTTATTCAAGGGTACCATCGCCACGGGAATTGAGGATCCACAGTCTTTGGGTCTGCCCAAAATTTTGAAGTCAGACTTTCCCTTTGAATCCTGTGCGGTACACCCATTCCCAAGCAGTGAGGCAGATAAAACGTGCACATTGATTAAGATTTTGCCGGCATTAATGATGCTTATTCACTAGCGAAAAGGGGGGTAGAGTTAATAACTCAAGAGAAAGAGTTCTGTCGCTTGGTGTTGACTTTGTTCGCCATTGGAAATAAAGAGTCGATTTACTGCCATGATGCAATAGAAAACAAGGGTTGCTATGTTGCCCACAAACTGCATCGAATAGTCACCTTACGTTGACTAAATGCTTAGAGACTTTCAGTTTTTTGGCAAGCTTTTTAAGAACACCGGGGTTAAATACGTATTAACCTCTATGGGTTGGTTAGATCTGACCAGGCGGAAATATTAATGGACGGGTTAAGAGGTGGTTTTTAGAAGATGAAAATATGTGTTGTAGCCATTCTCATGGCATTTTCGTTGAACGCTTTTGCTGTATCGCAAGACAGCGGGAAAATCGCGAAACTGTATGTAGATGAATCAGGCAATATCGCTGTCATTTTAGATATGGGGTTTCCCAATGCAGTTCAGGATGGCCAGTGTGTAACCAGTAATGGCTTTGCAGGAACAACAACTGCCGCAGTCGAGTTGAAGTCTGCTCTTTTGGCAGCAAAGGCGAGCGGTGCAATTGTCATCATTGATACGCTGGGATGTGACGCGGGTGGCGCTTGGCTCAAAGTAAAAGCAATTTATGTGGAGTGAACACCATAAGTTGTAGTTAGGTAGCTGTCTTTTTTAGAAGCTCTCGCTGTTGGCCTTTTTTTAGAAATAATCGAAAGCGCAGTGAAAAGGGGGGGAGAGTTGAGTGGTCCTTACTTAAGCCTAAGTAACTGATCTGTAAAAAAATGAATCAGTTCAGTGGTAAGGTGTAACTCGCCAAACCCTCACTTCACAGAAGAAAAAGGGGTGGTGGATCAAGGGGAGCTCCTTGATCGAAGGGGTAAAAGAGATTTCATGGCGTCTAACCCCTTGAGCTCTGATCTGAGATGAAATATTAAGTCAATTGGATTGATTATGAATCTATATATTAGGTCATCGTAATTTTTGCTGATGCTTGCTGCCCTTCCTGTTGGCGCGGCTTCAGTTAATAGCGGAACCACAACCATTAAGGAGATCTACTCCTATGCAGATGCCGGCGAAAGTGGTGACGTGGTATTTACTGTCAATGAAGCATCGCCTATTGGATCATCGGAATGTGTGGGTTTCTGGATGGACTCTAGCGCCCCTGGGTTTAAGAATAATTTGTCCTTTCTCTTGTCGGCATATCACGCTGCGTCGCCGGTTCTAATTTATTCGAAAGATACGGACTTGTTTCCTGGGTCAAGTGGAAAGTATTGTCGAATGACTATTATTCGATTTCGGCCGAAATAATATCAAAGCGAAGTAATTATAGAGGGTGGGGAAGTGGAGAAAAGTTTAAAATTGAGGAATTGGTTTGTTGCAATCTTTCTGATCTTGAATTCGACATCAACGCTAGCAAATTATAATTGTTCAGGACAGGTAACTAGAATACTGGAGTGGCCGTCTAAATGTAATGGACTTCTCGCGTATCAAACAACTGCATCAAATGGAAAATGGATTTGCTCAGTGTCAACTAAAACAGAGACTTTGATTTTGATGGCTTATGCTGCGCAGAAGCAAGTAAACGTAAGGTTGGATACGGCTGTGGCGTCAAGTTGTGAGGTCGTCGATCATTATCACAGGCCGATGTATGTTTCGGTAAATGATTAGTATTATATAGTGACGGAGTTTCAATGATTAGAGTAGTTTCCTTTCTCCTGTGTATATTCATATTTCTATTCAGTGCCGGCAACGTGAATGCTGAACAAGGTTGGATAACTGACGCAAAAGTTACCAAAATCGTCGCGGTTGTTAACGGTGGAATTAATGTGCGTATTACGCCTGAACTTACGGCTTGCACATCGCAAAGTGGATATGGCGTCCATTACGCGTCCATCTATCCAGATCATCCAGGCAAAGAGAATATGCTAGCTATTTTGTTGGCAGCCTATATGGCTGATAAAACGGTGGCAATATATCTAAGTGACGATACCTGCAAGGTTTACGAAGTGGAATTAGGTGGGCGTTGATGTATAGAGTCTGGGTGGCTAGATTCGACAGACACTAGACTCAAGTTCTATTTTATTTTCAATGTTCTATGAGGAGACTGACTAGATTCTAGTTGGCCAGCAGGCTTATTTGGTCACAGTGCCAAATTCCGACCAACTAAGCTGTCTGTCAATTTACACTGGAATCGTTATGAATGAAATTAAGTTACTAATTGCATTTGCGGTGTTTAGTTTAGGTCTACCTTGTTTTGCTGCTGTTGGTAGTGGTGATTTCAGCATCTTAAAAGTTGAAGCAACGGATACTTTTTTTACTCTCTACCCTACTTCTGGATCAGTGCAAAATGATGGCTGCGAGGACGGCAGTAAGGTTGTATTTTGGCGAACGGATTTTCCTACTGGGTATGATTCTGCGCTAAGTATTGCCCTTGCAGCACATATGGGTAACAGGAAAGTAAGCATGTGGCTCGACAGTTGTAAAGTCGGGCCTTGGGGGAAGCGCCTGCCGATCCCTAGATCAATTGTTGTTATTGGAAATTGAGTTCAAAATTATTAAGGAGTTCTCGTGAAACAATTCGCGTTTAAAAAGCGCTTTTTCGTAGTTCTTGCGCTTTCATTCTACTGCAGCGTATCTTCTGCGGCTCCAAATTGGTATGTGGGTCAGGTAAGCCGAGTCGCCTTAGGCGCGCCAGATGGTAGCTTTATTGTCACCTTGAAATCCTCTGCGCTTGATAATTGCCAGCATAAATATGCTTACTTTAACGTTAGTCAAATAGGCGCCGAACAAACAAAAGCCGCCTACACGATGGCGCTAACCAGCTTGTCGACTGGGTTAGATATGGGCATTGTTATTGATAAAGCGCTGAATGGTATGGATGGACAATGCGATGCAATGGGCATGACCGCTGACTTGAGGGCTAAATAGTTCCCCCTTGGGCTAGGGTGATGAGAGAAGTTAGTTTTATAATAAATAACTTTAGCCGATTCGTCGTACGGCATTTGTAGTTTATTAAGACCATGTTTTCCCTCCGTCTGTCGGCGAGGGAGGTTCAAGTGGGATGAGAGTGAATGGAATATAAATTATCTTTAGTGGTGTTTTAATGTCTGGAATAAAATTAATTACCTTAATATCCTTGGCTTTATTGTCTTTCGCTGCGGTTGCTGGTGGTCGAACTAATGCAGCTATACCTTCAAAAATCGATCTTGTCCAAGCCGGAACAGCTGGCTTTATGATTTTTGGTGATTTTGGAAATGTAGGAAGTTGTACTGTTAGTGATCAAGTGTTCGTGAAGGCTAGTCACCCGCAATATAGCCAGATCTATTCCACAGTTTTGGCTGCATTCATGTCCGGAAAAAAGGTGTCTGGTTATGCCCATCTTTGCGAGCCTGTGGCTTGGTATTCGACGCCATCAATCACTTACAATGTACTAACAGAAGCAGGCTCAATTTCTGTTGAACACTGATATAAAGTTGATCTGAAATGTTTGATAAAGTGGGATGTAAAATAGGGTCAAAGAAATATGATTATTCGTACATTTAAACAGTTGGTTTTGCTGGCTTGTCTGACGCTCAGTGGCACCTATTCTAGTGCGGAACCTGGGTATATTCATGTACCAGATATGAGCAAGGTCCATTACCAATTGGTTAATGATGGCGTGGTTTTCTTTAGAAATTTACATGAATTTCACGCTGGCGCTACAGGATGTTGTTATGCCTTCAAGTTGGACACAACAACTCCCTTCGGTAAGTCTGCTTGGTCTGTGATATTGATGAAAATGGCTGGGCAGCTACCATTGTCAATCTATGTGACAGATTATAATCCGCCAACATCCGGAAACCCTGCATTAATTGACCATATAGGTAACTGGTGATTGTTATGAAATATTTAATGTTTTTGTTGGCTCTATTCCTGTCCCTTAAAATTCAGGCAATTGAAGTTGCTGATCAAGAGATTGAAAGCCTAGGCGCGTATACAGGTCAGACGATTTTTATGTATTTGAAGTCTGATGTGTTAGCGCAAAGCGGTTGTGTGCATCAGGTTTTATACTGCCCGAGTAGTAATCCAGATTGTAGTGCTATGTTGAGTATCGCGCTTGCGGCTAAAACAACATCATCAAAGATCTATTTGTCTTGCCAGAAAAATACTAGCGGCCAATGCATCATGGATCATATAAAATTTTAGATTGATCGTAGAGTTTTTAATAGCACCTTTAGGATTTCCAATGAATACCTTGTTTACTGTTTTCTTGATCGCGTCGGGCATGATGATTTCTAGCTTTGCATATTCCGCTAGTGATCACGTGGATGGATTAGTAATTAGCAAAATTAGGGCGGTTGGCGATTATGCCTCTGGCACCATATATGATCACACAATCGAGTTATGGTTCACAACATCTCTAGTATGGTCCAATACAGCTTGCACAGATACTAGCAGAATTTATATTGATGCAAAAAATCAGCACATTATAAGCGCGGCCTATATAGCATTTTCCTCGGGTAAAAAGGTAGGCATCAATGCTGATGATACGCTTCCCATACGTGGTGGTTCATGCGAAATTTCTTATTTAGATGTAGAGGCTTGAGGTTTTTAATTATGTTTCGTTACTTATTAATAGCAATTGTTATGATCTTACCGTGTACTAATCTGATGGCAAAGTCCGTTGCGGTGGAAGGGGTTCCAGATAAGTGGCGTCTAGAAAATTATGTAGGAAACGGAGTCGCAGTCTGGTTTTCTGGTTCAACTTGCCAAAATGGACTTTTGGTATTCGGGGCGTCGGCAACAGTGGATGATAAAAATAGATTTTTCTCTCTTTTGATGGCGGCAAAAGTTTCCGACCAGGTGATTGGGGTTATTTATGAGGATTCATCGAATTGCGAGATAATTAGTTTCTATTTAATGGAGACCTAAGTGTCGGACTTTTCGGCGGGCGTTGTTAGTTGTGAACGTTGTTAGTTAGAGTAGCTTCCCGTTAGCTTCTTTTTTTATTAGATTTCAATGGAATCTATTGGTAACCCATTTTCCCATTTGGATTGTCGATTGAGCTAGCTATAATACAAATAAATGGAGTTTTCAAAATGCGCTTGTTCTTGCTGATTATTGCTACTGTGCTCATCAGTGTCGATGTTGTTGCCGCTGAACCCACCTGTAGTACTTATAACAGTAGCCCTTATTGTGCCTATACTGGCAAAGTACAGAATCTCTATGTCAATGATGGCGACTTAATTTTGATGTATTTCGATTCAGCTATGGATCTTAATCAGCCTGCGTCGGTGGGGCTTTCGGGTGTTGCCACTGGTGACGCAGCTGCCATAAAGGTGTCGGCAAACCCTGAATTTGCAAAAATGTTCTATTCTACAGCGCTCGCCGCACAAGCAAGTGAGCGAAGTGTGACTGTGCAAATGCGTAATACGTTCAACGGGTACCTAGTAATGGATAGAATATGGCTCGCTGCGCCATAAATCTTGACCTGCCAAAAAGATGCGCCAAGTGATTGCGTTTAAGCCAATCCTTGCCGTGTAAAACAGCGAGGTGATTGGCAGCCATATAATTATCTCCTCGAGCCAATGTTGATTAGGTTACTTTAATCTGCGGGAGCATCGCGCGATCCACGTCCGAACTATTTTATCGCGGCGTTCGGCACTCTAGTTCGGGCGCATTTCTAGCGCCATTTAGCAAGAGTTGTGTCGCTCTGCGTTGTCACACACTATGCTGTAGGGAAGCTGCTTGCAGCATTAACGAAAGCTAGGTATTAACATTCAGCGTACATCACTCCGTAGATACAGCAGATAAGGAATAACCATGAATAATGCATTACAACTTTTTTCTGAAATCAAGCAAACCGGCGAGTTGATTGTGAGTTTGCGAGACGTAGCGGTACCAGAGCCTGCGGCCGGTCAAGTGGTAGTGCGCATGCTCGCGGCGCCGATTAACCCCTCCGACATGTGGCCTTTGTTTGGCCCGGCCGAGCTGCGCGAAGCTAAGTTGAGCGCCGATGGCCTGACCCTGCGTGCGCCGGTGCTGCAATCCTGGGTGGGGGCCATGAAGTCTCGCTGGAATCAAGCTTTGCCGGTGGGTAATGAAGGTGCTGGGGTGGTGGAAAAGGCCGGTGCCGGCGCTGAGCATTTACTGGGCAAAACCGTGGCGGTGATGAGCGGTGCCTGTTACGCGCAATACTGTTGCGTGCCCATGCACAGTTGCCTACCGCACGAGGCGGGTGTGACGGCGCGCGAGGCGGCGGCTTCCTTTGTCAACCCACTTACCGCTTTGGGCATGGTTGAAACCATGCGCATGGAGGGCCATAAGGCGCTGGTACATACCGCGGCGGCTTCAAATCTCGGGCAGATGCTGAACCGTATTTGCCAGGAAGATAAGGTGCCTTTGGTTAACGTGGTGCGCAAACCTGAACAGGCTGAATTGCTGAAAGCACAGGGTGCAGTGTATGTGGTGGACAGCAGTCGCGAAAGCTATCGCAAAGATCTCTATGCGGCAATTGCGGCCACCGGCGCGACCTTGGCGTTTGATGCCACCGGCGGCGGCGAATTGGCGAGTGATATCCTCGCGACCATGGAGGCCTATTTAAGCCGCGATGCACAAGGTTTAAACACTTATGGCTCCGACGCGCTGAAGCAGGTTTACTTGTACGGCGCCCTAGATATTAGCCCGACAGTGCTGCGCCGTGCCTATGGCATGAGTTGGGCCGTGGGTGGTTGGTTGTTGCCGCGATTTATTGCCAAAGTGGGCATGGCGCGCGCGGCGGAATTGCAACAGCGCGTCGCAAAGTCCATCAAAACGACCTTTGCGAGTCAGTTCACGGAACAGATCAGCCTGCGCGATATGCTCAAGCCCGAGGTGATTGGGCGTTACACGGCAAAGAAAACGGGAACAAAGTTTTTAGTGAATCCCGAGGTTTAGTTAAGCGTTAGTCAAATAAAGGTTCCTACTTTTTATTGGGTGGCTTTGCTACCCAATAAAAATTTATAGTCGTATTAGAAAAATTCAGAGCCCATTTTTAAGTTCAATTACCTCAATTAAGATTTCTTAACTCGCCGCTGCAAAGAACCTAAATCAGAATTGATATTTAACACACTTTCACGCCGCTCTACTTGGTACTCTGGCGTTGTTAAGTCGTCTTTGTTTAGTACGGTCGTGTAGGCAAAGAGTCGTAAATATTTAGACTTAGTCACATTTACCCATCAAGTCGAAACTGTTCATAAAAGCCTTAGGTAATATCCAGTAGTCATTAACACTATAACTACTGGAGTTTGTCCATTGAAATTTTCCCCTACGCTGTATTCCGTTGCTCTAGCAGCGGCAGTGCTCCCACATTACGCCTTGGCTGAAGCGAAAGTGCAGGTCGATTTGGAAGTGCAAAGGTTCATTGGTAATGTTTCTACGCTTGATAGAAGTAAATTTTTCAATATTCATATGGTTGCCACGGAGAATCAGGTTACGCAACAAGAACTGCAGTATCTGGTAAACGATCTGAAAGTCGGGTTTGGCCGTCAATTTTGGAGTCCGTTTTCTGTGTCGAAGGCCGGTAGCGCTTATCCAAATACGGCTCAGGCTAAGGCCAATGGTGCTAACGCGTTAGCTGCAACACTAAAGCACCCTAATTTTAATTTCTATTCAACTCGCAATGTTGTTACCGAACATCCGAAAGCCATCTATCGGCCAGGTGACAATCGGACTGAGGCGGCGCGCTGGGCTGCTGACTACTTCAAGTATTATTACAACGAGTTAACCCGCCCCCAGTTTTACGAGCCAATGAACGAGCCGTTTGTTCACGCGGGTGAGTTTGGTTTGCCGGCAGAGCAGGTGCGTAAAGAAATGACTTGGCTCATTCGCGATATTGGTAAACAGTTTAAAAATAGCGGCTTAAATACAAAAATCATTGGTTATGGCAGTGCTTGGCCTTCGATGGAGCTGTGGGATTTTCGGCATTTCAATGAACGTATGAAGTTCTTTATGGATACGGCCGGCGCGGATATCGATGCGCTATCGGTGCATCTCTATGATGGTGTTAACGTTACAGGTTCTAGCAATGAGCGCTCCGGTAGTAATGTAGATGCCATTTTAGATTTGATTGAAACCTACGGCTATGCAAAGTGGCAAAAGGTAAAGCCGCACGCGATCACGGAGTATGGCGGAATAGAACAAGGTTACGGAGACAAATACAGTGATCTAAAAAGTGTTCAATCGATTAGATCGATCAATAAGATGTTGTTTCAACTACTCGACCGAGAAGACCGCATGATGACGTCTGTGCCATTCATTACTGGCAAAGCGGCTTGGCACTATAACGCCGGTAATAATTGGGAGCCCTATGGCGCGGTTATCATTCGGCCGGATAAAAGCAGCATTCAAAATGGTAAACCTACGCGCTTTATTTGGACGCCTCGTGTGCATTTTTACCAGCTATGGTCAGACGTAAAAGGTAAGCGAGTAGAGGTATTAAGTGATAACCCCGATGTACAGGTGCAGGCTTTTGTTAACGGTAACACTGCTTACCTAGCACTCAATAGCCTGTCAACGATGAACGAGTCGGTTAGTCTAGATTTTGCGCAAGATATGCGTTCGGCTGTAAGCGTGCATGAGAAGCGCTTGGTTGTTTATCCTGACCGCAATCACCTTTATCAAGATCGCTTAGTGCCGCTAGCAACCACTGTTGAATTAGAACCAGGCGAAACGCGGGTGCTGGCAATTGAATTTCCTAGCGCCTTAGCGGTAAAGGCTACCCATAAAGAAATGGATTACTATAGTCCGAATTATCTCCAACCTATTGTAAGTAATAAAACACTTTCTTTTAGTATTCCGGGTGTAGAGGTGGGAGAAGGTCAGTCGATTCTACGCGTTGGTTTTGCGCGAGCGCATGCGCTTTCTAAGCGGCCAACCATTCGTGTTAATGGGCAGGCGGTGGCCGTTCCGACGAACTGGGCTGGTGGTGCTCAGAGTTCCCGTGATGAGTTTTTTGGCGCATTAGCGGTGCCTGTTGCCAACAGCTTATTGAAACGGGATAACCAAATCGATATTACATTCGCTGAAACTGGTGGCCGAGTGTCGTCCGTGGTATTGGAAGCACATAGCTATAAACCTAGGACTACGCCAGATGACACGGTAAGCGATAGTGTGACCTTGCCCTTAGTCTTGGATGCTTTACCCTCCGCACAAGTGCTCAATTTCGCTGTTGATTATGTTGCCAGCGCGAGCCGTGATGTTGTTGTGGAGTTATGGAAGGGCAATCAATATGTAACATCAAGTAAGACGACGGTGAGCAAAGGTTCTGGGCGTGCATTGGTGCAATTATCACCACCGTCAGCCCTTGTTAACGGTGAGCAAGGCTATGTGGTGAAATATAATATCCGTCCAGTCGGTGGTGATTGGCGGACAGCGTTAGACGCCCACAGCCAAGCAGGGATAGCTGTTCGCACCGACGCGATAATACCCGGTAGTCAAATTGCTTCCCTGACTCAAATTGCCAGCCTACCAGCAAGTGGCACGGTAAATTTTTCTTTTAACTATTTGGCGACTCAGGATGCCGATCTGGTTGTGGAAATCTGGAATCAAGGGCAGTGGCAAGCTAATGGTGTTACACAGGTTGCGGCGGGTGCTGATGTGGCTCCTGTCGCCGTTAGCCTTAATAAGGTGTTAACCAAAGGCAATGGCGGGGCAGTAAAGTTTTCAATTCGACCGCGCGGAGGTAATTGGCAATCGACGTTAGATGGTGATGTTGTATCGGGTATATTGGTTAACTAGCCGCTAACAAATTGAATGAGCACAGCGAGCGCTGTGCTCATGGTGTTTCCGCTAGATAGTAATGGTCTTGTTGCTTTTCATGTCGCGATTCATTGAATTGTTACCGCGTGTTGAATAGCCGTTTTAATCACTAAACTAGACAATCCCACAAGAATATCTTCCCTAAAAGCCACGTCTAAGCGTCTGTTAATGTGTGCTGTGTTCGATCGCTAATTGGTAAACATTTACCACAAACTTTCCCGCCGAGCCAATGGGCGCCTGAGCGTAGTTACCAATTTTGAAATAGTAAACGTGATTGCTCCAATCGCTGCTCAGTTCAGTGCCAATGGCTACTGATTGGGTGGCGCCGTCTACGGTTATGGAGAGTTGGTTGTTGTTTAGCGTAATGGCGTAATCGAATGTCGCTGTGCCCGGTGTGCTAAAGGTTAAGTTGAAAGGGTCGCCGCTGTCTGGGTTTTGATTGATGATGGCGCGCACGGGTTTGGTGGGGCCATCCCACTGTAGTTTTACTAGGGCTTTGCTGGAATCTTTGGCGTGTATTTGGCCCACCACCACTTGTGGGTCAGCGCTGAAATAGTCTGTCACCGAGACGGTAGCCGTTAATGTATGCGTACCACTGGGTGCCCAGTTGGCGTTGCTGTCGCTGTCGCCAGATTGCCAATCATACAGTTCTCGCAATTCACTGCGGGCATAGGTTGAATTGGTGGTTGAGGCTAAACGCGGGTCTGCGAGATCGACGCTGAATTGCATGGCGCCGTCGCTGGCGGTGCTAAAACTATCGCTGTCTACAAAGCCATCGTTGAGTGGATCGATGCCGTCTGGGTTGAGGTTGAACGGCTTGATTTCCGCTGCGGTTGAGCCGCCGCTGCCGAAATAAATATCCTTGGAATAGGGTAAAGTCAGCTTCCATTTATCTAGGTTGAAATTCCCAGACGGTGGCAGGCTGGCGTAAAGGCTGCCGGTGCGAAAGTAATCGAGCGCGGTAAAGTTAACGGTTGCGCGGCCGTCGGTTTGTAAATACACGCCGGCTTTAAAGTAGCTGCTGAGGTCTTGCCAATAGCTCACATCGCGCGCATTGACCTTCACCACATTATCTAAGCTGATGGTCATTTTATTGTTGGCAACCGCAATTTCCGCACTGTGCCCAGCGCTGTTATAGCTGCCTAAATCCACATAGGTGTAAGCTCCGGCTGCAATCACATCGTCTTTAATGACCGCCCATACATGGTCGGAAATACCGCTGCGCTCGCGCAACCAAACTAACCTGAGCAGGGGTTTGTTGAAGGCTTCTGAGTCGTGAATTTGCATGAAGGTGAGCTGGTCGACGTTGCCGCTTAACGGGTCATCAATGGTGAAGGTGCCTTTCATGCGATTGCCCGCGTCTTTGGTATACCACTCACTCATTTGGCGTAGCTCTGAGCGTTGGCTTAAACCCTCTACCGTAAAGGTAACGCTGTTCGGTTTAAGGTTGCTGCTGTAGAAATAACTATTCCAGGCCGTGTCCTTGTCAAAATTACCTTGAGCAATCAGCGTACTGCTAGTAGGTGCCTGCAATTTAGAGGCATCTAAAACCGATTGAAAGCTTGGCACAGCGCGATAGGGTGCGCTTAAAATTTCTGTTGGCGTTGGCGTTGGCGTTGGCGTTGGCGTTGGCGTTGGCGTTGGCGTTGGCGTTGGCGTTGGCGTTGGCGTTGGGGTCGGCGCAGGGGTCGGCGTCGGCGTTACCGGTGTAGCCGATGAGCTGGAGGAGCCGCCGCCTCCGCAGCCTAAGAGTGTTGCGGTCAGTAGGCCGATAGTCAGTAACTTCATAGCTTTCTCTTCGAAAATAGGGTTCAAAGGCGCGCAAGGCTCTTTTGTGGGTGCCCAGATCAATGGGTAGAAAGCGCTGGTGCTCTCCGTCATTCAACCTGACCAAAGTGTAATTTTGGTTAACCAATTAGTCTGATTAAGATGTCTGACTATAATCTAGGTGGTGCGAGCAGAAAAGCCCCTCAGGGCAAAAATGTGGCTTGGAAGGCACTGTTTGTACCTCTTAGTGAATATTTACTAGTGCTAGGGTCGTCTCGGGGTGCTAGTTTTTAACCCTAGCGCGCGGTTGCGCCGGGTATTGGCTTTGTATATATGGGAGCGATGATGACGACGAAAACGAATAATATCGTGATGAATGCCGATTTAGATGCGATGAGCCAGGTGGCCGGATCTATTGAGGCGGAGCGACTGCATCGCAAGCGCCAGCTGGTGGCGGCGTTTCGGTTGTTTGGAAAGTTTGGCTTTGACGAGGGCGTGGCCGGTCATATCACGGTGCGCGATCCAGAAAAAACGGATCACTTTTGGGTTAACCCGATGGGTGTTTCCTTTAAACAAATCACCCTATCTCAGTTACTTTTAGTGAGTCATGAAGGTGAGGTCGTCGAAGGAAATGGTTTTCTCAACGGTGCGGCGTTTACCATTCACTCTCATGTTCACGCCGCAAGGCCGGATGTGGTGGCGGCTGCGCACGCGCATTCTGTGCACGGAAAAGCGTGGTCTTCGCTGGGGCGTTTGCTAGACCCAATAACACAGGATGCCTGCGCCTTTTATGAGGATCATGCACTCTATGATGATTTTGGTGGCGTGGCTTTGGAGATGGAGGAGGGTGAGCGGATCGCAAAAGCCTTGGGCGATAAAAAAGCCGCGATTCTACAAAACCATGGCCTGATCACGGTAGGTCAAACGGTTGAAGCCGCGGCTTGGTGGTACATCACGCTGGAGCGCACATGTCAGGCCCAGCTGTTAGCGGAAGCTGTAGGCAAGCCCAAATTAATTGCACCCGAGGTGGCCAAGAAAACCTGGGAAACCGTGGGTTCAGCCATTGCGGGGCAGTTTCAATTCTCGCCGCTGTTTAATGTGATTAGCGCCGAACAGCCGGATATGTTTGATTAATGTAAACAGGCGTTGTGAGGATCGAGCCCCGTGAGGCTCGATCTACTTGATTCCAAACGTTAATGTCTAGCGTTTGGATATTCAGAGCTTCCCTAGCTTTTTTAAAGTCTCGTTTTTCAGTGTGCTATTTTTTCTGCTTTAAATTGTTGAGCACACCGGTGACGTCCGGATGGGGCGGATACGTTTTCTGCCAGTTTTCTAAAAAGGCGATTGCCTGCGCCGTTTTATCTATTTTTTCCAAAATGAGAGCATAGGTATAAGCGTAACGGGGGTTGTCAGTTTGCAGCTTTGTGGCTTGTTCTAACGCCCTTTCGGCACCGGAAAGATTCATCGTCCGCACGTAGAGCAAGCCCAGCGAGTAATGGGCATGTGCATCGGTTGGCTGCAGGCTAATGGCGCGTTTTAATAGAGTTTCGCCTTCTGAATCGCGCGCTAGGCCTCGGTAAAGGTCGGCTAGATTGAGTAACGCGGGTAGGTGATTTGCTGAAAGTTGCAATGCCTTGTTATAGCTCTTCTCTGCCTGCGCATAGTCTCCCCTTGCCAGGTAGAAAAGCCCGAGGCCAACTTGGTTCTCTGGAAAGTCGGCGTTGAAATTAGCGCTCGCAAGAAAATCTTTATAGAGCTCGTCGATCAGCTTCGCTTCGCGCGCCGGTATTTCGGCGAGGGGAATATCGGCAAGCTGTCTCGCGAGTTCTATACGCACCGATAACACTTCCTCATCGAGTCTGGCACTCAATAAAGAGAAGCGATAGTTGGCCGGCATCGCTTGAACCGAGCGAACAGCGGCGGCACGTACCAGTGGGTCGCTATCGGCCAAGAGTGATTTCAATTTTTCGATATCGGTGTGCTGATAAAAGCCGTCGTGCATCAATACCGCGGTGGCGCGGGCAATGTTGGGCTGATGCCGGCTCAGGGCTATGGCCATCAAATCAGGCGCCGCTTGTGCATCGCGTTGTTGAATCTTGTGGAAGCTATGGGCGAAGCTATGGCGCGATTGTGTTTTCCCCTGTGGCTTTAACCAAGTATCTATGGCGCTATTGGCCCATTGATTGTTTTGGTCTGTATGGCATTGTGTGCAGGCGTTGGGTGCCGCTGCCGTTTCGCTAACACTGGGTCTTGGGATGCGGAAGCTGTGATCGTGACGTACGTCCACGCCCATGTAAGTTTCTGATGGCATATGGCAGCTGACACATTGTGCACCCGCGCTTGGTTCCTCATGATGGTGGTGCGAGCGGTTATCATAGTAGCTGGGCAAGTGGCATTGGCTGCAAACCCCATTGCTATCGCGGGGCTTACCTACTTTCAGCTGCAGTGAGTGAGGCATGTGGCAGTTACCGCAGGTTACGCCTTCGCTGTACATCTTGCTTTGCAGGAAGCTACCGTAGACATAAACTTCATCGGAAATTTGCCCGTCACTAAAATATTGCGGAGACTCCAATAGGTGTAAGTTATGGGTGTTGTAAAAATTTTTTCTTACATCCGCTTGTTGCAATTCAGTGCGACGCGAGTGGCAGGTTGCGCAGACTTGGTGTTGTTTTTCCGCCGATGGGCCGGAGCGACGCAAGGTTGTGCTTGTGGCCTGCTGAGATTGGGTTGTACTTTTAGTGGCGGCAAGGGTTTCGATGGCCGACCAAACGCCCTTGTTGGCTAAGGAAAAGTCGAATCCACGATGAGCGGTACTCGAACCCGCTATGGATTTATCGCCGCGCTTTGCCCATTCGAGATGTAATGAACCTTGGCCATGGCAGGCTTCGCAACCAATATTGACTTCTTGCCAGGTGGTTTCGTAGGTATTTTTTACCGAATTGTAATTTTTTCTGAGATCCGTTGAGTGACAAGCCGCACAGCGTGAATTCCAATTAAAGTAAGTGCCGGTCCAGTGTAGGGCGTCTCTATAATCGATAGGGTCTAGTGGATTGCCGCCATGTTGTAACACCTCATGTTCTGGATACAGGTGATACCAACGCTGTCCGCCCTCTGTTTTTGGCCGAGTATCCCAAATAATGGCAAGTACCTGTTTCCTACCGTCGGGGAAATCAATTAAATATTGTTGTAATGGTTCGACGCCAAAGGTGTAGGTGATTTCAAATTCTTGTAATTTTCCTTTTGCATTGTCGGTTTTAACAAAATATTTTCCGTCGCGCCGGTAAAAACGGCTGGTTATGCCGTTGTAAGTGAATGCGGCATTGTCAAAATTGCCCAGTACGCTTTTCTCGGACGCGGGTTGCATGGCCGCCCAGTGATGACTTTTTTGCCAGTCTTGATACTCGGATTGGTGACAATCAGCACAGACCTCGCTTCCCACGTAGGAGGCTTGAGCGTCCGTTGGTGATGGATCGAGCGCTTGGCCGGCGCTTACCCCATTCAGCGGTAGAGAAAAGAATACTATACAAAAAGCCGCAAGTTTTTTATGCATTATTGTCGCTTATTTATACGAATAAAAAGTGAAAACGAATGAAGAAATAGTATCATCTCTACTATGACGAATCGATTGATTTAGGGGTTGGCTTATGAAAGTGCGTGTATTGATGTTGATACCTCTTGTAATGCTTTCCTATGCGAAACACGCGACGTCTGAAATAGCTGTGCCCGACGTAGAGTGTGCAGCCTATTGGCAGCTAAAAACTATTGGATTAAGACAAGAACACAGTATTGCCGCCGCCAAGGCTTCAGAAATATATGAGCAGCAATATATCGATGCAAAGCAGGCGTTAACATTCCATCTAGGCGTTGAAGTGTTTACCCGCCAATTTTACGATGCACTAAAAGTGATGCTGGAACAGGTGGGTGATGATTTATCGCGTGTCGATGTTTTAGATACACAGTACCAACCCTTGTGTGCGCGAGAAAAAGGGCTCAATAAATGAGCCCCTCACGTGTTGAATTAAACTCCTAACAGTTGCTAGTGTGACGGCGGTGTTAGCTGCCGAATAATGGCGTCTTGGTCAATCGTGAAACTCGCTGCACTCTGGCGCGGCGGAAATTTCACATAGCTTTCGAAATGCTTAGCAACGTAGGCCTGAGCGGGAATTAACAGGTAGGCACGATCGAGGTACCAATCCCAATAGGTGTTGGAGGTAACGGTTGCATTCTCGTACGGGTCTGTGCGCAAATTAAATAGAATGGGCATGCGCGTTTTAGTGAAGGGTTCAGCCCAAATATTTAGTGTGCCAGTTTCCCGCTGCTGCTGGAAAACCACTTTCCAGTTGTCGTAGCGTAGGCCGGTGAGTTCACCATCATCTGAATAGTAGAAAAACTCTTTGCGCGGCCCCTTGGCTTCCTTGCCAGTTAGGTAAGGAAGAAAGTTGTAGCCATCAAGCAAGACTTTAAATTTTTTGCCATCGGCTTTATGACCCTTCATCAACTTATCTTTGATACTTGCGTCGCCCGTCGCTGCCAAGAAGGTTGGCAGCCAATCGATGTGTGACATAATCTCATTCGATACGGAGTCGGGCTTAATGTGACCGGGCCAGCGAACTATAGCGGGTACCCGATAGGCGCCCTCCCAGTTGGTGTTTTTCTCTCCGCGGAAAGGCGTTGTGCCTGCATCGGGCCAGGTGTTCATGTGTGGCCCGTTGTCAGTAGAATAGAACACAATGGTGTTATCTTTTTGCCCGGCTTTATCGATAGCAGCGAGAACAGTACCCACGTTCTTGTCGTGGTCGATCATGACATCGTGGTAATTACTCTGCCATTTTCCGGCCTGGCCGACGCTTTCCGGTTTGGCGTGCGTGCGAAAGTGCATATGGGTAAAATTCACCCAGGCGAAAAAAGGTTTTCCCGCTTTTGCTTGCGTTTCTATCCACTCGGCTGAGCGCTTGGCAATATCGTCGTCGATAGTTTCCATGCGCTTTTTAGTGAGTGGCCCTGTGTCGATAATTCGGCCATCGGCATAGCTATGAATGACACCGCGTGGGCCAAATTTCTTCTTGAACTCAGGGTCGGTCGGGTAATCCCGTAATTCCGGTTCTTCTTCGGCATTTAAGTGATAGAGGTTGCCGTAAAATTCATCAAAACCATGGTTGCTTGGCAAGTGCTTGTCTTTGTCACCTAAGTGGTTCTTGCCAAATTGTGCGGTGGCATAGCCTTGGCCTTTTAGCAGCTCAGCAATAGTCGGGTCTTTTTCGTGCATGCCCATTTCGGCACCGGGCATGCCCACTTTACTTAACCCCGTGCGATAGACGTTTTGCCCTGTTATAAAAGCGGAGCGACCGGCGGTGCAGCTTTGTTCGGCGTAATAATCAGTAAACATCATGCCTTCTTTGGCGATACTATCGATGTTGGGCGTTTTATAACCCATCATGCCATGGCTATAGGCGCTGATATTGCTCTGGCCAATATCGTCACCCCAAATCACGACGATGTTGGGCTTGTCGGCGGCAAATACCGCACAGCTTGCTATGGTGCCTGCAATTAAGCTTAATGCTTGGATGTGCAGGCGGGATCTACGTTTACTCATGCTGATGTTCCTTATTTAGCTTGGTGTTGGTAGTCCGCCTAGGCGGGGTGAATCGTTGGCATTTTTGATAGTGATCAAGGTTTGTTACAATTCTGTTACTGGCTTTGTCCATCCGGATAAATGTTTCGCCAATCTTTTTTCATGTCCACAACTAGCCAGTTCTGTTTTGCTGCTTGGGCCAGGCCTTGTTTGAGTTGACCGATATGAGAGTCTTGGTCGTAGGCCCATTCGCGCTCTGCATCGGTATGATGAATGTAAGCACTTAAATGGGGCAATTTATTGGCATCTGTCCATTGCAGCATTTGTAAATCACCGTCTGAATTGCCAAACGCGAGTATGGGGCGTTTACCGATGTGTTGATGGATGGCGATGGGTTTGCCGGCTTTATCATTAATAAAGTTCAGTTTTGGCCTGCGCAAAATAACAGGATTACCGTTGCGGTATTCGTACTCCAGCTTGACGCTTGAACCGATGACGTTTTCAGGCTCTACGCCATACACTTGTTCTGCCCAAGGGCGTATAAAGTCGACGCCACCGCCGGAAACAATATAAACCTTGAAGTCTTTCTCTCTGAGTAAGGTTAAAAGCTCGAGCATTGGTTGGAACACCATGTGAGTATAGGCTTTGCCGGTGCTAGGGTGTTTGGCGGTTTTAACCCATTGCGTGACAATGTCGGCATATTCGTCGCTGGTGGCGGAATCGTTGCCTGTATGGCTAGCCATAACCAGTTCAATTAAACCCTTCTCACCGCTGGCCGCCAACGCTTTCATATCATTTTCAAGCACGGCTTTGTAGGGTTGTTGTTCAAGCCATTTAGCCTTGAGTTCTGGCGATGTTTCGGCCAGTGCGCGCACGCGATCCATGGCAAAAAATAGCTGAAAATAGGCGGGCTGCTCTGACCATAGCGTGCCGTCGTTGTCGAACACGGCGATGCGATCTTTTGGCGCAACATAGAGTTTGTTGTTTTTACTGCTGACGTCGCTAATAAATTGAAACAGACGTTGGCTATTTTCGTTGTTGTTCCAAGAGGGTAGATCGTTTTCAATGGTGTGCCTATCTTGACACGCGATTAGCGCCAAGAATGAGACGATGATAAGGCACAAAAAACGAATGTTATAAGCGTAGAATTTCACATGACCATCCTTTGCTGTGATTTTTATTCAACCTTAGACGCTAGCAGTGAATTTGACTATTAGCAAATGGGTTCCTCGAAACGGTGCGTAATAAAGATTACGTTAATGTTTAAAGCGGAATCATATTACCGTAGCTGACGTACCTTCCGTTGTTGATGCTCAACACTGGCGCTCTAAGTCAAATCACGTGTTGTACTAATTATTCGCACTGGCGCTAATAAATTGAATGGCGTCTAAAACCACAGGGTTTTCGCGCCTTAGGGGCATTGCAAAGCTTGCGATAATATCGGCATGGTCAACACCTTGATAAATACGCTTTTGTACTGGGCTGTTTGCCGCTTCAAGGCGTTTAAATAGACCGTCAATGTTGACCGGTTTTACCCGTGTATCCGCATCGCCATAGAGTAAAAGGCTGGGCGGTTCGGAGCCGTCGACGTAGGTAATGGGTTGCGATTCGTGCTCGTTCAGCGGTGGGCCAAAGAGTTCCGGCATGTAGGGCTCGTCAAAAGGCAGAAAATTATAGGGGCCGGCTAAACCGATAAAGCCGTTTAGGTCTGCGTAGGCATCCTGGCTCAGGTAAGCTTGATTCATCGCTAGCATCGCCGCTAAGTGCGCACCGGCAGAGTGGCCCATTAAAAATAACTGTTTTGGGTTGCCTCCGTATTCTGCGATATGTTGGTGTGTCCACTCCACGGCATTGCGGGCATCTTCGATAATGCTCAGAAAGCGCACCGTCGGAAAAAGTCGGTAATCTGCGATAACAACAACGATGCCGTGCTCGAGTAAGGTTTGTGCCACAAAGGCATAATCTTCCTTCGGTAGCGTTTCACAGGCGCCCCAGCAACCACCGTAAAAAAATATCACGACGGGTAAGCTGCTGGTGTAAGTCGTGTTAATGGGTGTGTAAACATCCAGTTGTTGCGCTGCTTCTGAACCGTAGGCAATAGACGTGTAGCGCTGCATCTCTTGCGTGAGTGCTAGTTGGTTGACGATGAATAATGTAGCCTGAGTAGATGTTGCGACGCCAACTATCAAGAATGTGAGTACGGTCGCCGAGCCCAATAGATATTTTCCAAGGTGCTTTTGTCGCATAGTATTATCTGTAGGTTCTGGTAGCTGTTGCTGTTGATTAAGGGCATGCCTCTGCAAAACGCCTAGATGCTTAATTCTGGGTATCGTTCTTAGGCTCTCAACCTAACACTAAAGCGACAGACAGTTACACGTTTATTGTGTTGGGAATCATGTTCAGGTGCTGGTTTGCTGTGTAAAACGGAAAGAATGGTTGTTAAATGGAAAGTTTGCCCGTGTTTTTATGCTGTATAAGTAGAGGGCACGTGCCTAGCCAAGCGCTTTCAGAATATTCATTATAAATGAGTGGGAGAGGCTCCGTTGATTAAGTGGTCAAGGTGCAATGAAAATATCGAAGGAGAGCAGGGTATACTCATCACTCAAATTCGTAGCTTGAGGTTAATAAGTTAAAGAAAAACGTCGGTTATTTTCCCGTAGCGGTTTGATACCATATCGTGTTTTTTATGTTATTTAATGATGCAATTGTCTGGGGATGCTAAATCATGAGTTATGTGCCATCGAAAAGCCCAGTGCTAAAATTGTGGCGTCAGTTTGGCGGCAGCGCGATTGGCCGTTGGTTGGTGAGTAGGATCGTGTGTTTTAACGCGCCTTATTTTAGTTCTATTAAGCCGGTTTTTACGGTGGTTGAACCTGGCCTGGTTGAGGTTGCCTTCAAAAAACGTCGCGCCGTACACAACCATATAAAAAGTGTCCACGCCATCGCCATGTGTAATGCGGCGGAACTGGCCGGCGGTGTTTGTTTAGATGTATCGCTTAACGCGAATTTTCGTTGGATTCCCGTGGGCATGACAGTGCAATATTTGAAGATTGCCAAGTCGGATTTGCGTGCTGTTTGCAAACTTGACGCCTATGATTGGGACAGCCCACAAGATGTTGTTATGCCAGTGTGCGTGTTTAATCAGGACAATGTAGAGGTGTTTCACGCCGATATCACCATGCGAATTTCACCAAAAAAATCATAGATTTTCGTGATTGCCGGTAACGGTTCGACGTCGAGCTTCATCGGCGTGCGAGTCTTTTACATACTATTAATGTCTGCGCACCATTCTGCTCGTTCATTCGCCATTCTACTTTTTATGCAGCACTTTCGTGCTAGCTAAAATAACTTTTTCAGGCTTGGAATTAGTTTTGCATTGACTTTCTTAAGTCCAGGACCTCTACGTCGCAAGACTGTCACAAAGGCTGATTATCGTGGTAACGCGCCTATTAATCACCGTCACTTGCACCCAAAGAGAGCATAGGGAAGCACAATGGATCGTAAAGCGGGCAAAAAAGTTGCACTGGTCACCGGCGCTGCCAGTGGCATTGGTTTAGGTATCGTTAAGCATCTAGCGTCTGTCGGTTACCGGGTTATTGTTTCGGATGCCGACGGCGCCGCCGCCGACGCGGCTAGGGCAAACATGGCGGGTGATGTGATAGCCTGTGCTTTGGATGTGACTTGCCCCGACCGAATCGAACAATTGGCCAGTGAGCTTGGGCCAGTTGATCTGCTTATCAATAATGCCGGTATTCAGTATGTGGCTGCGCTTGAACAATTTCCGGTGCAGATGTGGCAGCGTATCATCGACATTTTACTTACCGGCCCCGCGCTGCTAACCCGCGCGTTCTTGCCCGCGATGCGTGGCCAAAATTTCGGGCGAATAATCAATATCGGCTCTATACACGCACTGGTTGCATCGCCCTATAAAAGTGCTTATGTGGCGGCTAAGCACGGGCTATTAGGGTTCAGTAAAACGATTGCGCTGGAAACGGCGAGCCACGATATCACCATCAATACGCTCTGCCCCGCCTACGTAAAAACCCCGTTAGTAGAGCGCCAGATCAGCGCGCAAGCCCAGAGCCATGGCATCACTGAAGCGCAAGTCATTGAGACCATTATGCTTAAGCCTATGCCAAAGCAGGCATTTATCAGCTTGGATGAAATCAATACGGCAATTGATTTTCTCGCGAGCTCTGCGGCGCGCAATATGACGGGGCAAACTCTCGTGCTTGATGGCGGTTGGACGGCACAGTAGCTGGAACACTCACTACAGCAGCAGGCGTAGCTATGGCAGTTGATTATGCATCGATGTTAAATAAGCTAACTCAGGAACTTGCCTTGCAGTTGCAAGACAGTGCTCAGCATTTTAACCGCATGCTTGAATACAATGACGTGAAAGTTTCGGTTGAACCGAGCCGGCTGATGCAATTGCAATGCGACCTATTTAGCCGCCAAAGCCAGCTTTGTAGCGCGATGCTTACGGCGCTTACCGACAGCAAACGGCTACCGGAACTTACTCAGGCGGCAACCGATCCACGTTTTATCGATGAGGCTTGGCACGAACAGCCAGCGTATAGTTTTATACGCCAAAACTATTTACTCACTGCGCAAATGTTAGAGAAGCAATTAGATGCGCTGCAGTTTGATCGTGCGGATGACGCAGCCCATTGGCGGTTCTATAGTCGGCAGCTCATGAATGCGGTAGCGCCGTGCAATTTCCCTTGGACCAATCCCGATGTGATGCGCGAAGTCGTGCAGGAGCAGGGTGAAAACTTGCAGCGCGGCTTTACTAATTTGTTGGCCGATTTACAGCGCAGCCCGCTTGAGGCTTTAAAAGTTAACCAAGTGGACAGCAATGGCTTTCACTTGGGTGAAAATATTGCCTGCACGCCCGGTAAAGTGGTGTTCCGCAATCAACTGTTTGAGTTACTTCAGTATGCGCCACAAGGTGACACCGTGTATAAAACACCTTTGTTGTTAGTGCCGCCCTTTATCAATAAGTTCTACATTTTGGATTTGAATCAAAAAAAGTCGTTAGTCCATTGGTTGGTGGCGCAAGGTTTTACTGTGTTTATAGTGTCTTGGATTAACCCGAAAGAGCAGCACCGCAATTTAGGCTTCGCTGAGTATCTGCGTGACGGCGCCGTCTGCGCTATTGATGTTGTGCGTCGCGTATGCGGGGTGAGAAAAATACATGCGGCTGGCTATTGTGTGGGCGGCACTTTGTTGGCGTGCACTCAGGCTTGGCTCAAGGCGCAAGGGCAAAATAAACTCGCTTCCTTAACACTGTTAACGACACTGTTGGATTTTTCCGAGCCGGGCGATCTAGGCCACTACCTTTACCCGCCGTTGCTTGATTCATTCGAACCAATGATCGAGGCCCGGGGCCTGTTAGATGGTAGAGTATTGGCGACTAGTTTTAATTTTCTACGTGAAAATGATCTTTATTGGCCAAACTTTATTAATAATTACTTAAAAGGAAAAACGCCACCGGCGTTTGACTTGTTGGTTTGGAACAGCGATTCAACCCATTTAACGGAGCAGATCTTTCACACTTACGTCAAAGACTTCTACCACTACAACCCACTCGCTGGGGGCAGCCCTGTTTTGGTGGATGGAGTGCCGTTAAATCTTTCGGCTATCGATACGCCGGCCTATTGTTTGGGTGCTGAAAAAGATCACATTGTGCTGTGGCAGGCGGCCTATAAGAGTGCCAAATTATTGGCTGGGCCAACGCGGTTCGTGCAGGCGGGTTCGGGTCACATCGCCGGTGTCATCAATCCGCCTTGCCAGCAAAAATATGGTTACTGCGTCGGTGCGTTGCAAACGAGTGTGAGTGAATGGGAGGCGAGCGCTGAGGCTCGGTCGGGCTCTTGGTGGCAGGATTGGCAGGCTTGGTTGCTGGCGCAAGACAGTCGTCAGTGTCCTGCACGCGCGCCAGGTTCAGCACAGTATCCGGCCTTGGCCGAGGCACCTGGGGACTACGTTAGGGTTACGATCTAACTCACGGGCCGATTATTGCGGCTTGGCGCCACTCGGCGCAGGCGATATGCTGTTATGCAGCAATTAACAATGAGCCTGAGCCAGTGATTATCGTCAAAAAATACCCGAATCGACGTTTGTATAACACCAGCAGTAGTCAATACGTCAACCTTGATGACATCAAGCAGATGATTAACAGCCACCAAGATTTCCGCGTGCTCGACTCGAAAACGGAGGTGGATGTTACCAAGGGTCTGTTGTTGCAGATAATCGCTGAGCAGGAGGCAACGGACCAGCAATCACTCCTTACCAACACCTTGCTAAAGCAATTGATACGTTTCTACGACAGCGATATGCAGGCCTACGTACGTCAATATCTAGAGATGAGCTTGGCTCATTTTATGGAGCAACAAGGTACCTTGGAAACGGTGATGAAGCAGATGGTGAGCACCACGCCCATGGGGTTGTTTAACCAATTTATGAGCCAGAACAACCCTTTCTGGCCGAGCCCCGATAAGCCCAAAAATAAGCCGGATTCAACCGAAGAAGATTGATACGCCACATTTTGCTGCACTGCAGCAAAATGTCGTTGACACAAGGCCAGGGCTTTCCTACTCTGTGAGAACCGTATGCTGCAGCGCAGCAAATCACACAGGAGCAAGGCCATGTTTGAACAACTTACCGAGCAGTTCCAGTCCGCAATGAAGCCCGCCAACAACTTGATGGCGGTAAACATCCAGACCTTTGAAAAATTGACACAGCACCACACGGCGCTGTTGAGTGGCGTGGTCAATGACACGATGACGTACACCAAGGGTTTGAGTGGGCAAAAGGATGTGAGCGCCTATATGGAGAGCAACAAGAGCTTTCTCGAAGGCCTACAGGAAAAGTTCACCAGTGCCGCTAAGGATGTTTATGGGATTCTATCTGAGGCGCAAGAACAAACTGCTGAAACCTACAAAGACCTGTTCGCGCACAGTGTGCCGGCTGGCAAAGCTGCGCCGAAAAGCGCACCTAAAGCTAGCTAGTCAACGCCGTTGTTTTAGCCCCAACGCTGTTGGGGCTCTCTGTTTGGGAGCCGATCATGCGTTATCAAACCTTTGAAACCTACGCCAATGGTCTGCGCGTCTGGCACGAGTCCTTCAATTTTTTAAAGCACTTAACCGACCAGCATCCGCTCACTCATACACCCGTTGGTCGCGCCTTTTGCGCAAGCCTGGAGATGGGGTTGCGGTTAACTCAGCGCTATGAAAAGCAGGCTTTCGATATTCGTGAAGTGACTATCGACGACCGCTCTGTGGGTGTGTACGAGCGTATCGAACACGAAAAACCCTTCTGTAATTTAATTCATTTCAAACGACGTGGACGCGAGGATAAAAATAAAGTGCTGCTAGTGGCGCCCTTGTCCGGTCATCACGCAACACTAACAAAGGGCACGGTGGAAGCGTTGTTGCCCGATCACGAGGTGTATATCACCGATTGGCTGGACGCGCGCGAAGTGCCGGTAACAGAGGGTGAATTTTGTTTTGATGCCTATGTGGACTATCTGATTGAATTCATTGAGCTGTTGGGCGAAAACACCCATGTGATCGCTATTTGCCAACCGACGGTTCAAGCGCTGATAGCAACAGCGGTCATGGCGGAGCGAAAAAGCCCAGCTACACCCAAATCGCTAACCTTAATGGCCGGGCCTATTGATTGTTCGCGCAATCCCAGCCGCGTTAATCAGTATGCGCAAGAGCACCCCATGGATTGGTTTCGTAATTTTGCCATCATGACGGTGCCAAAAGGCTACCCCGGCGAGGGACGCCGCGTTTACCCAGGTTTTTTACAGCTGGGTGGCTTTCTTAGCATGAACCCCGATACACACGCGAAAAAGTTGTACAACTTCTATCAAAATTTAATGATTGGCGAGGAGGAAGATGCGGATCGCTTCAGAGCCTTTTACGATGAATATTTAGCCGTGTTAGATATACCCGCTGAATTTTATTTAGAAACCATAGAGCGGGTCTTTAAAAACAACGAAATAGCTCGCAACGCAATTACGTATTACGGTAAGCCGGTAGATTTTTTAGGTATTCATAACACCGCACTACTTACGGTGGAAGGCGCTATCGACGATATTTGCGGTATTGGTCAAACCGAGGCCGCGCAGGATATCTGCAAGAATATCCCTAAAAAAATGCGGCGTCACCATTTGCAGGAAGGCGCTGGACACTACGGAATTTTCAGCGGTTCAAAATTCCGTTTACATATTCGACCACTGATTACCGAATTTATCCATAAGCACAGCGAATTGTAAAAAGCCTTGGCGAATGTATGTCTACATCGCCAAGATTTTTTCGCTCTGTGCTACATCAGCCATCGACGTTAAGCCATCGATTGGCCGCCATTGACCGAAAGTGTTGTGCCGGTGATGAAGTCGGCATCATCGGCCACTAAAAAGTTGACACAACGTGCAACATCTTCTGGCTTAGCCAAGCGACCGACGGGTATTTTTTCAATAATTTTTTGCAACACGTCCGGGGCAATGGCGCGCACCATTTCTGTGTCTACATAGCCTGGCGCGACGGCGTTGACGGTAATGCCGGAGCGGGCCGATTCCTTGGCGAGGGATTTAGTGAAACCACACATGCCAGCTTTCGCAGCGGCATAGTTCGTTTGACCAAACTGACCCTCAAGGCCGTTGATGGAGCTGATATTTACGATGCGGCCAAATTTTCGCTCGCGCATACCTGTCATAACGGCATGGCAGGTATAAAAGCAGGAGGACAAATTCGTTTCGATTACGTCGTGCCAATTTTGCGGCGACATTTTGTGCATGACACCATCGCGAGTGATACCGGCATTATTGACCAATATATCAATGGGCCCCATATCGGCTTCAATGGTGCGTATTGATTGTTGCGTGGCTTCAAAATCCGACGCATCGAATTTAAATACCGGGATACCCGTGCGCTGGGAAAATGCCTGCGCCACTTCGTGGTTGCGTTGGAAGCTGGCGAGTACGCGGTAGCCCTCGTTGTGCAAAGCAATACTAATGGCTTCGCCAATGCCGCGCGTGCCGCCGGTAACCAGTGCCAGTCTATTGGTGGTGGGTGCTGTTGCAATCATGGTCCTGCTCCTATGCGATTAAATGCGTTCCAAAATGTGAGTAAAAGCCGAGCCGGCTGCGCCGCCGAGATTTTGCGTCATAGCTAAGGTAGCGCCCGGGATCTGTAATTCACCGGCTTGTTCGGTGAGCTGTAAAAAACACTCCGCCAATTGATAGACGCCGGTTGCGCCCACTGGATGACCGCGGGCTTTTAAGCCGCCGAAACTGGTGATAGGTAAACTGCCCGTTTTCGTGAACATGCCCTCGGCCGCCATATGTGTAGCCGTCCCCGGTTTTGAAAAACCAGCGGCTTCGAGGCTCAGTGCAGTCATAACGGTGTAGGCATCGTGTGGCTCAAAGACGTCGATATCGGCAGGCGTTACACCGCTTATTTTGTAAGCTTTTTTGAAAGAGTCGCGTGCCGCGGCGAGTGCTAACGGGTCTTGGCGATCTTCAATGGCCAGGGCGTCGGTCGCACAGGTGGAGGCCAGCACTTTTACCACTGGCATTCCTAAACGCTGCGCTCGTAAGGCCATGTCTTTATTGCCCAGAAGCAGTGCGCTGGCACCGTCGCAAATGGGTGGCGCATCAAATAGGCCGATGGGGTCGGCTAACATTCGGCCGGCATCATAGTCGTCGGCGGTAATCGTTTTTTGCAGCATGGCACAGTGGTTCTTGGAGGCATTTTCATGGGCGTTCACGGCAAAATGAGAGAACGCAGAGCGCTCAGTCGCGTAAGTATCCATGTATGCTTTCATGATGCGGGCGTTCAACGTGATAAATGTTTCGCCCTTGCCGCCCTCGCGCTCCCAGCAGGACGCGGTAGCTAAGCCGCGGCTGACTTCGTCGCGACTATTGCGGCTCATTTGCTCGGCACCGGCCACGACGACCAAATGGTGAAAGCCGCTGGCTATCGCCATCACACCCTGGCGCATAGCCGCAGCGCCGGAGCCGCACGCTGCCTCCGCCGTAATTGCTTCGCAGCCAGTGAGTTTGGCGTGTTGCGCAATCAAGGGTGCGAGTAATTGTTGGTGCGATAAAATACCAGACAGCATATTGCCTACGTAGAGTGCCGTAACTTCTTCGCGTGCAAAAACTGCGGCGTCCATTAGCGGGGCGATGGCGCGTGCTGCTAAGCGCGCTACGTCGTCTACGTCCTGTTTCACCGCGGGCACCCTGCCTGCGTTAAGTATAAAAACCTCTTCCATGGTGCTAACCCTGATGTTGTTGTGTGATTTCCCAGCCTTAAAAATGAACATTGATGTTCCTTCCTGTTTGCAAAGTTTGCGCCGGGATTGTGACTGATCGTTTACAGTGGCGAGAGGAAGTGAGGTGTCAGGGAAATTTTACGGAAATAAATGGGATTATCTGTTTTTTGATCACTTTTGGTAATATGGGAGTGATTAGTCATAACTTGTTTGGATAAAAATAAATGACTTACGTACCAGCTATTGCCAGGGCGGGTAGTTAATCTTTAGCACTGAATGGAAATTTCTTGGTGGCGCACCAATACAAAGCTAATCTCATTTTTCGATCGCTTCAATGCGCTAAAAAGAGCCACAAAAACTACATTGCTTAATCATTTTTCTGTAGTGATAGTTCGGTACAGTCTTAGTTAAACTGTATTGTTGTTAAAGGGTTGTATGAGTAGATGTTGGGTTTACCCCAGTGTCGCAGATAGGAATCGCTACATTCGGCTTGGCGTTACTGCTTTGGTTATATTGAATAATTTCTTAGTGGGCAGTGAATGCTATTTCGGCTGCTTATATTTCGCTCTGAATTTGGTAGACGCTAACCTTATTTCTACCATCGTTTTTTGCCGAGTAGAGAGCCTTATCAGCAAGGCCCATTAGTTGAGTGAGGTTTAGATTGGTAGAGCTGATGGCTTGGACGTAGCCGATACTAACGGTAATGCCACCGTGGCTCATTGAAAGGGTTTGTGCCGCAATATTTTGTCTGACACGCTCAAATAAGAGTGGTGCCGACTGACTTGACTCGGCCACGATGGCCATGGCGAATTCCTCGCCGCCAATGCGTCCGCAGGCATCTTCTGCACGCAAACTATCCCTTATGGTTTTTGCCACGGCAATAATGGTTTTATCGCCCTCATCGTGGCCAAAATTATCATTTATAGCTTTAAAGAAGTCGATATCTAAAATGGCTACCGCACAAATTTGGTTGTGGCGCTGTGTACGTGTGAGCTGTGTTTCCGCTAGTTGAAAAAAGGCTTTTCTGTTTGGTAGTCCTGTCATGTGATCGTCATAGGCTAGCCTTTGCAGTTCTGCATTTTTTTGCCGTAACTGTTCCGTTCGATCTTTGATGATGAGCTCAAGTTCTTCGCGCATGACTTTTAGGTCGCTATTGCGCTGTTCTAGTCTTTCGCTGTAGTAGGTGCTCTGCGTTATATCGCGCTCTATAGCGGCAAAATGCGTGACTTCGCCGTATCGATTAGTGAGTGGAATGATACTGAGATCAAGCCAGTAGGGCGTTCCGGTTTTTGTGTAGTTAAGTATTTTTTCTCGGCAGGGTTTTTTGGCATCCAGAGCGGCGCGAATGTTTTTCTTGGTCTCGGCTGATGTATCCTTACCTTGTAGCAAACGCGGCGTCTCGCCAATGATCTCATCGGCAGAAAATCCTGTAAGCGACTCAAAGGCCTTGTTAACGTAGACAACTTTAGGTCCGAAGGGAGCGTCGACGTCCTCCGCCTCGGTAACGATGACGATATCCTGAGTATTATGCAAAATGTCGGCAAAAGAAAATTCGGATTTTCTATCGGTAATATCCACAAAGCTGACGATCACAAAGCCGTTTTCATTGGCTTGCTGACGTTCCACGTAAGCATTAACTGAAAACCATACAACATCGGGGTTGCTAGAGTCTGTTACGCCGAGTGTTTGGTCGCGAACAGCATTGTCCGAATGAAGGGCGCGATTCACGGGATACTCACTGGGCGGTAAAGGGATGCCTTGTTCATCGATGAAGCGCCATTGAGGGTCTAGTGCGTCTTTGCCGATAATTTGATCGTAGGATAATCTCAATAATCTAAGTGCGGTGGGGTTTGCATAAATAACCGTTGTATCTGCACCGTGGATCACAACACCTATATTGGCATTTTCCAATAGTTTGAGAAGCCCAACATTTGTAAACGCGTGAGTGTCCATTCGTGCTCTTTCTCGGGTTGCTTCGGTAAGCCTAGCTAAATTGGCGCTTAAATTCACATTGGCGGTATACTCGATAGCGATATCGAATTTATTTATAAGACCGAATGGCGATAAGTAACTCGAAAGCTTGGCCGAATTTTAGCCGTTAATCGTAAGGTTTTTTCAGTATAGATCGATGGTTGGCTTGAGTGTTGAATGCTGCGTCCATTAGCTGGTTGCTAATGTTGTTGTCAGTTTGACAGTGCCGCGGATGAGTTGGTTGCGTGGTCGAAGATGCCATGCCGTTGGGCAATGAAGTTTTGTCGCAATACGGTACACGTAAAGGTAATTCGTTACATGAAAAGCGTGGCATGAATCACGCCATGCCACGCTCAATTACTAGAATGTATAAGCGGCGCCAATGGAATAGAAATCCATGTCGGCATCATCCAGTTTAACCCGTTCGTACTCTGCTCTCAGTTGAAAGGATGCCACCTGAAATTTAGCGCCAATGCCGTAAGCGGGGTCTGAACCTGTCGCTTTGCCGCGGTAATCGCCGTTGGTGAATTTTGTCTCCCAGTCCGATACACCGGCTTTGGCAAATAATCCCACCGGGCCTAGGTCTAGGCCGCCCACCAAATGCAGTTGTGCCGCCGTATTGGAAAAACGTGTGGTGTCATTGAGCAGCTCACCGTACTGACTGCCAAAATCCACATAGCTACCTTCCAGCGCGATATCGACCATGGGTAGCAAGCCAAAGTTGTAGCCAGCAAAAAATTTGTAGCCGGTATCTGAGTCGTCTATGTAGTCGTCGAAACTGTCGAAATTGAGTTGCGCGCTACCGACAGAGCCGCCCAGATAAAAACCTGAATCGCTTCCGGCTAGCGCACTTTGAGACAAAGCGGCGGCAAGCAGGGTGGCTGTGAACGCAGAAATGTGTGATGTCTTGATTTTCATGTTTCGATCCTAGCGGTTGAATAAAGAGGCCTCCTTTATACCGCCGCGAACCTGAACCGAACCTGAACAAACCCTAATGCAGGTTGGAATAAACCGCTAATACCGGCAGCAAATACTCTCTATCCCTGTTGCTAGGAAACGATGTTTTAATGAAAAAGGTAGAGTAGATTACTGTTTTGTTAAGCGATAACTAGCGTTCTTTTAAACATTTTTATCTTTTATTTGCGGGTAATGTTGATTTAAGTAGGTCAATGCAGTTCGATAGCTATGCACTGAAACCAAAGTGCCAAGATGTTTGGTTGGAGAAAACCCTAGTTTTTCTAGTTTGCTGAGCCAAGCTTGGTAGTAATCTGCATGAGCTTGATGGCACTCGGCAAGTGCCTGGCTGATAGCCTCATTGGGATCGCTTATTTTGGTTACATTACTTTGCAGCGCCTTCGCGGAGCAGGAGAATAATTTATCTTCCAGTATGTCGGCGTGTGAGACTGTACATACAGATACTAGGCAGGCGAGTAGCATCAAAAAATTACGAGCATTCATAGTCCATTTTCTCGCGATTTAGGGGTTATCTAAGATTTCCGTGACAGTGCGTCCTAACCTGAACGCCTCTTGTATTGAGGAGCAAATCTAATTTCATATCCAATAATATTTAGTTATGTTTTTAGCGAAAGTTAAAACTAATGGTCGTGTTATCGGTGAGTTTTCGGTGTGCTGCTCAATGTTGGTGATCTAATCGTGTCTGTGCGCTAAAGCGGCGCACGTCAAAGCTCTCTTGTCTCGATTGCATGCATAGACCAAAGACGGGAGCTTAAAGTTATATCAGAATAAGGCAGTCAGCCGGAGGGCTGTCGGCGTTTATTCCACTGTCCGGTAGATGATCCTAGTGCTCGATCGCGTTTATCTGACCTCGAATAAAAAGGCCCTGACCTTCTATCGGGTGATTCATAAAGTGGCTGGTGGTTTGACCCCTAAATGGGCAAATTTATCGATATATGTCTTCACATAAGTTGCAATTTTAAACGGCTCTAAAATAGGAGAGCCATAAAGTGGCGGTTGCCCTGCTATTTAAAGGCAATAACTGTCATAACGAACCTTTTGATGTAACGAGTAATTTTATTTATACCTAAGGTCGATTTCGAAGAGGCGGTTGCTTAATATAAATAGCGGCCCAGTATAATCTGGCACTGTGGTGCATGTTTCTTTTATTCGATTTTTCTGAATTTGAATTTTGTTGCTAATATGGGATGAATACGTATGCATGAATTTACAGCTCATGATTTGGGTCTAGTCTGAGAATCACATAGTAACTCCAATATAGGTGTCGGTAGATAATTGATCGAAAAGTGACGGCCCCACGGCTTTACCTTCAACACAGAAGTGCCATAGCACTTTACTGCATTCTATCTGTTAGGGTATAAAGGAGGCGCTGTATATATCGAGTTGGTAGGGACTAGTTTTAGATCTAAGGACGGATGCCATTCTTTTGTGCTTCTCTAAGCGCAGTTGCGCTCCCTCGCTGTACCTCAAGATCTCGCTAAATTCTCGTCAGGCTCACATCAAGAGTTCTAGATATTCAAGGGTTGTCGGGATGTTAAAACATTTTATGCAGGCTGCACTCAGTGTTGCGGGCTTGGTATTTTGTGGCGCGGTGTTTGGTTCCGTACCTGGGGGATTGGATCTCTACGCCTCCTCGTCACCTGATCGGGCGGATGCTTACCCATTAGATGGTACCTCTCCCGTTGGAAATGTGTACATTTTTGTAGAGAGTGATCCAAGCATTACTCGGGTGCAATTTTATGTGGACGGTGTCCTCCTTCAGACGGAAAGAGTGGTGCCCTATGACTTTGCCGGCACTAATTCTAATTCATCTGCTCGCCCATTTGATATTTCTGGCTTAAGCACTGGCTCGCATCGTATAACAGCACAGGTCTACTTTGCGCCCGGCACGCCGCAGATCGAGCTCATTGCCGATATCGTTGTTACTGGTCAAAGCAATCCGCCTTTACCCGTGCAGTTTTTATATTCCTCAGTTAGCGACAGGTCTGCTCCGCAACCCCTTCTTGGCAGCAATCTTTCAGGCGAAATCTACGCCTTTGTTGAAAATTCATTCGAGATCCAGAGTGTGGAGTTTTACATTGATGGCAATCTTTTCCGCATAGAGGATGCGGAACCCTTCGATCTCGCTGGAGGTATAAATACTGCCGCTGAGCCCTTTGATCTGGGTTCGCTTGCACAGGGGCAACATCAATTTCTGGCGAAGGTGTTACTGCGTAATGGAACACAATTTGATTTGAGCTCGATGGTAACCACGCATGTAGTGGATACACAGCCTCCCGTCATAACGGCCATCTGGTCCGTTCCCGCAAACAATCTAGGTTGGAATAACACGCCGGTCACTATTACGCCAGAATGTCTTGATGCTGAAAGTGGTATCGCTCGGTGTGCAGGGCAATCAGTGTTTGAGTTCGAAGGTGTTGGTCAAACTGCGTCGCTTATTGCTCTTGATGTAGCCGGCCATACCACAACTCTTGATGTCGCGGTCAATATCGATTTAACCAGCCCTGAATTGGCGCCTGCGTTGTCGCAAGAGCCGAATAACGCTGGATGGCATAAAGCATCCGTGACGGTTCAGTCCATTTGTACTGATGCACTGAGTGGAGTAGCGACCTGCTCCGACAATATCGCCGTTACCCAAGATGGAGTAAATCAGCTGCAATTGTCGGCTACAGACAACGCCGGTAACGAGAGCGTGCTGCCGCTTACAGTTCAGTTGGATTCCACTCCACCTAACATCATCGCTCAACCGTCTATAGCCGCTTCACCAACAGCTTGGTTTGGTCAGCCTGTCACATTTCAATTTACCTGCAGTGATGAGGTCAGCGGTATCAGCATGTGCCCAGAACCAATAGCGTTTACAGAGCCTGGCCGGAAGCAAAGTGCATCCGCTGTGGTGACCGATGTTGCGGGTAATGCTAGTAATCTTGATATACAAGTAAATTTGGATTTCGATAGCCCACAAATAGCCTTTCTATCGCACTCGAATAATCAACTTGTCAGTAACCTTCGGCCGGTCATTCGGTTGGCGGTCACAGATCAAATTGGCATCGATCCCGCCTCAGTGTCTCTAAAGTGGGGAATGGCCCAGGCAAGCTGCCAGCCCAGCGGCGCTGAGTTTCATTGTCAATTTTCAAGTGCTTTTACTTCCGCCGCTGTTATTGAACTTCAAGCCAGCGCGAAGGATTTTGCCGGACACCAGACTGATGTAGCCCTTTCAATATCGGTTGACGCGGATTTAGATATGGTGGCGGATTATGCCGATGAATGCGCAGACTCGGCATTAGGTGAGTCGGTCAATGAACAGGGTTGTGACGCCTACCAGCGCGATACAGATGGCGATGGTTACACAGATGCTGAAGAGCAAGCGGCAGGTACAGATCCTCTGATGGCCTCGGATACACCCGCCCTTTTAATCGTCAGTTTCAGCAGCTCAACCGTTCAGGTTCCTGCGAACAACACGCAAGCGCAGTTGAACTGGCACGTTCAGGGGCCTGCAACTGTTTCAATAAAAAATGATGCCAACGCCAATGTGATTTCAGATTTAGGTCGCCAGGGCACCGTCAGCGTGGCGCCATTGATTACCACCCGTTACACATTGCTTGCCGAATCTGAGAGTGAAACGCAGGAGCGCATTGTGGTGATCGAAGTATTAACCCCGCCTCCAGCGCCGCTGTGGATCGAACCGACGGCCACACCCGTGCAAAGCTTGGGCGTGGCGGCGTCTTTAGTGGTTGCGGACGACGGAACAACCTTAGTGGGCGACAGCGATGGTGGTATATCAAAGCTCAGCACGACCGGTGACGTTGAGTGGACGTTAGATTTGGGCGGCATGACGCAAGGCACACCGCTGGTAGTTGATGGTGTGATTTATGTGGGCGTTGCTTCGCGCACCGGGCTGACCTCGCATGGTAGTGGCATGGTCAAGGCGGTTGGTTCGGATGGTGCCACTATTTGGCAGGCTGACACTGAAGGCGCCGTGATTGCATCACCGGTGTTAGGTGCAGGCGGTAATACAATCTTTGCTGTGACTTATGCCGGTTTTATATACGCAGTAGATAGATTAACTGGCAGTATAAATTGGTCACTAAATATTTCTGACGCTCCAATTATTTCGGCCCCAACGAGTGTCGCTAACAATCAAGTGTTGGTGAAAAGTGAACAAGGTGAGCTGATAAAATTGGATGTGAGTAATTCGGCACAAGGGGACAGAGTAATGTGGCGGAGGGCGCTCAAATGAAAAAAATAAAAATAATTTTATTTGTGCGCGTCAAGTTGAATTTATTAAAATCCATGAAGGCAATAGCTGCTTTTGTGATCCTCTTTGCATCTTTTCAAGCTAGTGCTTATAACAATGTAGAGATAACTGTCAGTGATGGTCAGAATAGTTCAGACGGCATCTATAGTGTTGTCGCGAAAGCTAAATCCTATTGTTTTTATATATCTTGCTTATATGGAATTTCAAATTTCAAAATAGACGTTTATGAAAGCGTAAATGACGCGGCCTATGGATCCACTCCTATTGAAAGTTGGGCAAGTGGCGGGCTTAACTTTCCACTTGGGCAGGAGAAGGTACTAACTATTCCTGTGACGCGAAATAACGGCACTTATAAATATAAAATAGTCACTACGCTGGTAATATATCCGTCGTCTGGTTGCTGTATAGGGAAAAACGATACTACTGAGTCATTAAGTGTTGTCGTTAATAAACCCCTTAAACCCAATACGCCGCTTATATCCATCGTCAATGCAGCAAGCACTCCAATCACCCAGACAACTGACGGAAAGTACACCGTAAAGGCAACGCCTAACGGCGGCGGGAGCCCGAGCTATTTTGTCTTCCAGCGAAATACAGGTTCAGGCTGGGCGACAGTTCAAGGTGATGTAAATGTTTATGATACAACCTATGACACTTTTAGTGCCGCGCAGCCGTTAAGCACCAGTTATTCTTATCAAGTAATGGCGTGTAACGATGGTGGCTGCAGTGCGAATTCCGCACCTAAATCAATTCAGGCATTAGCAAACCAGCCGCCCGTTGTTACTTTAAACGAGCCATCAGATGGCGCACTATTTCGACCGGGGACTAGCGTAAGCCTTAGGGCTGCTGCATCAGATGTTGCAGACGGATTAAACGATACGATTACAAGCGTAAAATTCAAATGGAAATATGCTGGCGGCTCAGAGCAATCTATTAATGCCAGCTTGTCCGGTGCCTATTATGTCGCCAATTGGACGCCAACATCTCTGGGCGAAGACATAGTCTTATATGCACAAGCGACAGACAGTTACGGTGGCGTTGGAAATTCAAGCACTATTTGGGTAGATGTTCGAAACAATACATTGCCACAAATTAGTTTAGCCGCGTTGCCAGCTGTCGTTATAAATAGCGGTAGTTTGTCATTAAGTGCAACAGCCTCTGACGCGGACGGCTCAATCACTAAAGTCGAATTTTTAGCTAATGGCGGTGTATTTTCAACTGACACCAGTGCTCCCTATAGCGGTACTTGGCCGGTACCCAATAGCAGTGGTACATATTCGCTTACCGCTAAGGCATATGATAACGAAGGTGGGGTCACAGGTAGCATTGTGAGGTCGGTGCGCGTTACTACGCCGCCTACCTCTAGCATGGTAGCCCCCAGCGGCGGCGAGCAGTATAAAATAAGTAAGCCAGTGACTTTGTTAGCCAAGGCCACTGACGATACGGGTATTGCGAGCCTTACCTTCTATGGCCGCTACTCCAATAACTCAAGCTTCACCATCGGCCAAGGTGTTTATTCAGCGGGCGCCTGTTCGGGTGGATGCTATGTATTATCGTGGGTGCCAACGTTGCCCGACGCTGCCTTTAGAATTTGGGCAACCAGTGTTGACGCTGACGGTTACTCAACATCGTCGGCAGAGTCTACCGTCGTCGTAAACGCAAATAGTGCGCCGGCAGTAACCGTATCCTCTTCGCAATCCAGTGCAACCGAAGGTCAAACGCTCACACTCGCGGCTTCAGCATCTGATAGCGACGGCACCATCACCCAAGTCGAGTTTTTTGTTAATGGCAGTAGCCTAGGTGCGGACACCTCGGCACCCTACAGCCGCACTTGGGTTGCTACGCCAGGCTCAAAATCCTTTACCGCAAGAGCAACCGATGACAATGGCGATAGCACCGAATCAAGTGCCGTTGTTGTCAATGTTGCTGAATTGTTACCACCGAATCCGCCTGCGACATTGAAGGCAAATGATCAAACCGGTAACCAAACTTTTTACGAAGACGCCTATCAAATGTCGTGGCCCGCTGTGGCTGGCGCAACGAAATATCAGTTGCTAGAAGATGATGTGGTTGTTGTCGATAACAATCAGTTATCCAGTTTGCGCACCAATAAACCGCAAGGTTCATATCATTATCAAGTTAGAGCCTGCAACAGCAAGGGTTGTGGCGGCTTGTCTAGTGATTTAACAGTGACTGTCGTATTAACTACACCTGTAGCGCCATCGACACTGGTTGTTCCCTCCGAGCCGCAAACCGGTACTTTCGATGTTTCGTGGCCTGCGGTGAGTGCCTTCCCGGCTGCCAATAGCTACCAGCTTGAAGAAAAAATAGGCGGCCTAGCGTCTTCTAATAATTGGACTGTTGTAGAAGGGCCAGATTTATTAAAGCGGCAGCGCGAAAACCCTGCCGTGGGTCGTTACGCCTATCAGGTGAGAGCCTGTAACGCACTTGGTTGTAGCAATGCGGGTGTTCAAAAAGAAGTAGAAGTTATTCCACCTTATATTGAATCTGGTGTGCTTGCCTGTGATGGCGCCTGCTTGAGTTTAAGTGGTATTGGATTGAATAATTCAGGCCGCGTCATCATTACTGCTATTCACAACCCAGCTATTTCCACCGTGGTTGATGCTGCTAACCTTCAGTGGGTTTCTGCCACACAATTACAGGTGCCCATTGTTGTTAACAGCGATATTTATGCCGCGCTGTTTGAATTGGGTGTTTACGCGACCTTCGAAAACCCGAATGGCAGCAAAGACGCCATTCGTCTTTATGGGAATCATCAAACCGCTTATACCAGCTTGACCGACTCCTCTCCTACTGTTGGGCAAGACGGCATCATTTACGTGAGTATGGGCAATGCAGTTTATGCGATAGACCCAGAAACCGGTGAAAACATCCCTGGCTGGCCCTTCAGTACGGGTGGCGAGGTGCGGGCAACGCCATTGGTTGACCCAATAAATAATAATATTTATGCCGCATCACTCGATAAAAACTTATACGCCATTAGGCCTAGCGGTATCGGCCAGTGGATCTTTAATACACAGGGGCCACTTTATGCTGCCCCTGTGCTGGATGATCAGCGCACGCTTTATATAGGTTCAGCAGATGGTTGGTTGTATGCCATCAACGCCGAAAATGGTAGCACTAAATGGAATTTCAACGCCGGAGAGCCCATCCATGAAAGCCCAGTGTTGGCTGGCGATAGCTACGGCACGATTTATTTCACCACCCTGTCGGGCAAGCTTCACGCTTTAGGGCGCGGATTACTCGGGCCTGATATATTAGTATGGGAAAGCCAAGATGATTCGCTGTTAGCGAGTGACATGGCGGTGAGAGACTGGCAGCCATTGCAATCTCACCTTTCTCAATATCTGCGTGTGGCGCGTTTATATAAAGCTTTGCTACAGCCGCCATTGTCGCTCGACAAAGAAGCGTTAACCTTTTGGACCTATGCGCTGGTGAACCGCGCCAGTATTGAAGAAGTGGCCAATGCATTTTTGTCGTCAAATACGGGTTTGCAAAACTTCCCGTTGGTGCAAAGCCACGTCGGTTTTGTGGATGCTCTGTACGAGCGCGTATTTGCTGGTCAACAGCAACCCAATTTGACCGTGGGCGGGGTAACCTATTCGCGTCAAGATTTAATTGATCTACTAAGCGGCGGGCGTTCGCGCGCAGAAATTGCCGTGCTCTTTTCAAATTCCATTCAAAATGCGGCCGCTGTCGATGGCTTGTTACAGCAGAGCTTTAACTATTTCTACGTGCCTAACGGCGTGTGGACAGCCTTAGCCTGTGATGATGTCGACCCATTAAAACGGGATTGCGATGACGACGGCTTACCAGATGAGTGGGAGCTGCTCTTTTTCGGCGATCTCGATAGCCAGTCGGGCGATTCCGATGCCGATGATGATGGTGTTTCTAATCTGGCAGAACTACTAGCCGGTGCAGACCCTTGTGATAATGGTTGCAGCCTTGAGTTGGTTGCCGGTTCATTGGCGCCTGAAGCCATGCCCGTAGTGAGTGATGTACTCAGCCAAGAAAGTGATCAAGTGGGTGCCTCTAGCGGCCAGTTCCGCGTCAATGAAGCGGGTGCTGCTACATACAATATGCCGCTTGCTGCTCCAGCCGGCATTGCCGGTGTTGCACCGAGTATGTCATTAAACTATTCGAGCCAAGGTGGGAATGGTTTATTAGGTCAGGGTTGGAGTTTGGGTGGATTATCGACAATCAGTCGCTGTCGCCAAACCCTCGGCCAAGATAACAATGCGCTGGCGATTACGTGGAGCGAAGAGGATCGTTTCTGTCTTGATGGTCAGCGGTTACTCGTTGTGGAAGGCGAATACGGTGCGCCTGATAGTCGCTACAGAGCCGAAGTGGATAGTTTCGCACTGGTCACAGCTAATGGCGGCAGCGTTGGGCACCCCGGTTACTTTACCGTCGAGCGAAAAGATGGCTCCTTTGTTTACTACGGTAATACCGAAGACTCTCGCCAATCGACGACTGATTCAAAGACCCTGACCTGGGCGCAGAATCGTGTCGAAGACAGTGTGGGTAACGCCATAGATTTTGTTTACTACACGGCCGGTGGGCATCGCTTAAAAGAGATTACCTATGCCAATGGTGCGGCCAAATTGGCGTTCGAATACTCAGATCGTGCCGATCCACAGCAGGCATTTGTGTCTGGCTATTCATTTGCCGCAACCCAGCGTCTCGACAAGGTTGTGGTCACGGAAGGTGCCAATGAGTTTCGTCATTACCGGTTGGATTACTATGAAATCCCGCCGAGTTTTAATAAGACGAGTTACCTTCGTGCCATTACCGAATGCGTGGTGAATGTTTGCCTACCTGAAACGCATTTTGATTGGGATTTCTTTACCAGTGGTTTTGATCAATATTCTAGTAGTAGCGTTCAGCTCAGTTCACAAAGTGACCGCCAGGTTACGGATTACCGTCCGGTAGATATAAACGGCGATGGCCGTATGGATCTGGTATGGCAGGAAGTGGATTACGCCAGCAATGGCGACATCGACTACCAGTTGTGGCATTACGTACTGGCAAAGGAAAACGGTTTTGGCGCTCAAAAAACGGCAGCTCGATCCGATAAAGATACCGATACACCGTACAAAACCGCTGTGCTGGATTACAACGCCGATGGTCGTTCAGACCTCGCGTATTTCCATCGCAATCAAGGTAAATGGGTCATACACCTTGCTCAACCGCAGGCGGATGGCAGTTGGCAGTTGGCCGAGAGCAGTATCACCGATGATAATCTAACGGATTCTAGCGTTCGGTTTATGGATGTTAACGGTGATGGGCTGGTAGATGCCATCAGTACCAATGGTTATCAATTGTTAGAAGTTGCAAACGCAGCTGACGTGACCTCTAACCGTTACTACCAGTTTGGTCCGCGCATCCCTTTTATTGTGGATGAATTGGAACCCTATGATGATGTTCCTGGATACTCAGATGGTAATAGCCTTTATACCCAAGTTGATCGATATTTTGATCCCAGTGTATCTGGTGACTTTAACGGTGACGGTAAGCTTGATTTGGTATTAGTGGATACCGTAGCCAAATGGCGTAAAGCCGGCCACATTCCGTTTTTCAGTTTATCCGAGGTCTCCTATCGAGCCTACATTGTTTCAATAGATGGTAATCAATTAGTTAATCTGGGTAAATTTATTGATCACGTTGAGACGGAAGATTTTGGTGACGCAGGTAAAAAGCGCGATGCCCCAGCCGAGCAGCGGCACGGTTGGTTGGCGCACAAACTCCATGCCGGCGATTTAAATGGCGACGGCCTGACCGATCTGATCACTGAACGCGATCATAACTTTGTGTATCAGTTAAGTACCGGTGCGATTGAAAATGATCGCATCGTATTTACCGCTGAGCAGTCCATAGGCACGCTACCGGAAAAGGCTAGCCCCTTTACTGCAGACTATAACCACGACGGCGCAAGTGACTTGATGTGGTTTGATGGCGCCAGTATTTATTTGCGCCGTTGGTTGGGCGACACGCTTGATGAGCCTTATTTAGTGGGCACCCAAGCCGGTGAAGATAAATACGTACGCTTACTCGCCGATATTACCGGCGATGGCCGGCTCGACTTAGTGCGGGTGACCACAGACAGGTTATACACCTATCCGGCAAAATTTGACGGCGACAGTTTTAATGTCATCTCAAAAGTTACCAATGGCCTAGGTGCGGCGACGGAAGTTCAATACGGCACGTTAGTCACCAGTGACCATTACGCGCGCTTAGAAATTACCACGACGGATGAAGAGCGTTGCGAGCGGCCGAGTTATGACAATAATTATACCGCTGGCTGGTGTACGGATTACCAAGTTGCAGACCAAGGCACTTTTTACCGTGAGCTGAACAACCGATGGGCTTCTGGTTTACACCATTCGCTA
The DNA here is from genome assembly GCF_042853465.1 of Simiduia litorea. GTDB lineage: Bacteria > Pseudomonadota > Gammaproteobacteria > Pseudomonadales > Cellvibrionaceae > Simiduia > Simiduia litorea. The sequence goes on from NZ_AP031497.1 coordinate 378,710, forward strand.
GGTAAATTATCGCCGACGTTGGAAGTGATGGCGCCGATGCAAATCGTAGTGCGTGTATCCGGTTCTGCGCCGGCGCTGGATGTGAATGACCAAGTCAATACCGAAGCGCAAAGCCATATCAGTTATTACTACGCCGAAGCCAAAGCGCAAGCGGCAGGGCGTGGCTTATTAGGTTTCAAACGCTTGCGTTCGGTGGATGAACAATCGGGTGTTTCCACCATTACGGAATACCGACAAGACTTTCCCTACATCGGTTTCCCCGTGAAAACAGAGGTGTTCACGAGCGAAGGCCATTTGCTCAGCAAAGCAGAAAATGTGTGGTCGCTTAATGGCTGGCAAACTGATTGGCCAACGCGCGCCGCCAATGATGGCGTGGCGGTGTTAGGCCCGTTAAAGCCGGTGCTAGAAGAAGCCACAGAAACGGCCTATGCCTTGCGCGGCAATGGAGATATTGAAGGTGAAATACTTACCACCACCACAACCTCAACGGTGCAGGATGACTACGGTAACGCGACGTCTATCGAAGTAAGCACCACCGGTGCCGGTGAAACCTTTACCCAGTTGACGGAAAATACCTTCCCTACATCCGAAACCCTGAGTTTCGATAACGGCGCTGAACGTGGGCTTTCTAGCTACGCGCAGCTCGGCCGGCTGACCGACACCACGGTTACCCGCACACGACAACTGCGTGGTGAGGAAGTCACAAGTCTTCGCAGCTCGTCTTTTACCTACTATCAATCCGGTTCCAATGCGGGCTTGCTCGAGTCTGAAACCATTGAGCCAGAGGGTGTAGAAAACGAAACCCTATCCACCACCTACACCTATGACGATTACGGCAACAAAACCAGCGCCACCCAATCCATTATGCAGGATGGTGTACCGCAGGAGCGCAGTGCCGAGTCTGAATACGAGGATGGTCGCTACCTGAAACTGAGCCGTAATCATTACGGCCAGGTAACAGAAGAAGTTCTCGCCCGCAATGCGTGGGGGCAACCCACACGGGTGCAAGATGCCGCCGGCATCATCAGCGAAGTGCAATACAGTGCCTTTGGTAAGCCGCTGGTGTCTTACAGTGCTACCGGTGCCTACAGTATTTCCCTATTGGGCGTTGCGTCTTCGCATTGCCCGAGTGAGGCGGTGATACAAAGTTCCACTACCACGGCCGGCGGCGGGCAAAGCCTTAGCTGTTTAGATATTGTGGGTAGAGTGGTGCGCGAAGCGTCGCAAGCCTTCGACGGCAGCTGGGCCTATGTGGATACCCAATACGATAAATTCGGCCGCGTACAGCGCAAGTCTGAACCTCATGCCGGCAGTGCCCTTTATTGGACAAATTTTGAGTACGATTTAATCGGTCGCGTGTTGAAAACCTCTTTACCCGGTAGAACGTTACCGGTTGGCGTCAGCTATGACGGCTTCTCAACCACCGTGACCAATCCAAACGGTCAAAGCAAAACGGAAACCAAAAACGCCGCCGGTGAATTGGTGCATGTTATTGACCCAAGAGCGGATGACATCAGCATCGCGGGCGAACTCAACTACGAATACGATGCGCAGGGCAAGCTGCGCTTCCTGACTCAGGGGGTTTTGGAAACCGAGCTGCGCTACGACAGGCTGGGTCGCAAAACCTACATGAGTGACCCAGACAAAGGCGCTTGGCAATATGTGTACAACGCCTTTGGTGAACTGTTAGAGCAAACAGACGCAAAACTGCAGCGCGTGGTGATGGTGTATGACGACCTAGGTCGCATGACCTCGCGTGTAGATTACAGCGCGGCAAATGCGGCGGTTACCAGCACACTGTGGCAATACAACAATTCCACCAACTGGGTGACCAACACCCAAATGGCGTCGGAGCAAACCCGCGATGTACCACCGGGTGGGTTGATGGCGGTCACCAACAACGAGGGCTATAGAAAATACGTGGGTTACGACTCATTAGCCCGTGCCAGTACCACGGAAACGCGCTTTGTTGTCGACGGCAACACAGAGCGTTATTTCGAGCGCCAAACCTTCGATTCAATCGGTCGCACTCATCAGGCGTTCGATGCCGGCGGTGACGGCACTTGGCAAGACCAGGCCATCGAAAATCGCTACAACGAATACGGTTATCTTTCCGAAGTGGTGGATGCCGTGTTGTTCAACGGTGCACCGCGCCAGCGCTATTACGTGGTGAAGGAAATGGATTTGCGCGGCAATGTCACGCACTTCATGCAGGGCAACGGCATTACCACGCGCCGAGATTACGATCCAAGCACCGGTCGTTTGAAGACCATTCGTGCCGATCTTTTGTCGGGTTATTTTGGCGACGTGCAGGATCAGGAATACGAGTGGGACGACATCGGCAACTTGATGGACCGCTACGACTACAGCGCCGACAAAAACTTGCACGAGCATTTTGAATACGATGATTTAAACCGTTTAACCTCCGCCTTAGTGGCGGGCAAAACGGCGCAAACCATTCGTTACGACGATGCAGGCCTTGGCAACATCGTCTACAAGTCAGATGTAGGAGACTATTTATATGGTTCTGCGTGTGCAGCAAATGACGAAGACGTCAGGCCGCACGCGGTCTGTGAAACCAGTGATGGCATTTCGTACAGCTATGACACCAACGGCAATATGACCTCAGATAGCTCAGGCCGAACCTTGGTGTACAGCACCTTTGATAAGCCGACGCTGATAAGCAAAGACGGTCACAGCACAGGCTTTAAGTACGGCCCGGGTCGCGATCGCTACCTGCGCACCGATGTAAGTGCCCAAGGCACAGAAATCACCCGTTACTTAGGTTCGGTAGAGCGTATTAGCCGCGCTAATGGCAGCGTTGAAATCAAGCGCACCTTGCTCGGCGGTGTGCTCATCACCAATACCTATGACGGCCCCGTGGTGGCCAATAAATCGGTGCGCTACCTGCATACCGATCATTTGGGCTCTATCGACACCATTACCGATGAAATCGGCAATGTGGTGGAGCAAATGAGTTTTGATGCCTGGGGCCAGCGCCGCAACGCACAAGACTGGGAAGCCTTAGTGGCCGATGCGCTGAAAAACTTCGATCACAGCATTACCACGCGCGGCTTCACCGGCCACGAAATGCTCGATGAAGTGGGCCTAGTTCACATGAACGGGCGCATTTACGACGCCCGCCTAGGTCGCTTTTTACAAGCAGACCCAGTGATAGACGGCGTAACTTCAACTCAGGGCTATAACCGCTACAGCTATGTACACAACAACCCGCTGCGTTATACGGATTCGAGTGGTTATAGTATTGATGCGGGTAGTGTGATTCAGATTATTGGTAATGTGGTTTTAATTGCGCTAAAACTCTATCCAGCAATACCCTATTGGAATGCCTTCATGAGTGGGGCGCGGGTTGCGGCGAATGGTGGGGATTTTGGGCAGATTGCAACTGCAGCGTTTACTTCCTTTTTTATGTCGCAGGCGGCAGTAGCTCTGGGTGCCGGAGGTTTTGGTGCCAACTGGGAAACATTAGGCTTTGCCGTCATGGGCGGTATTACTAGCGAAATCAATGGTGGTCAATTTGGTCATGGGTTTATTTCTGCTGGGGTGGGTGCCGTGGCAGGTGCTGCCATTGGAGATCCAGGGTCGGGCTGGGAGCTTGCGGGGCAATCCTTAGCGTCGATGGTTGTTGCGGGGACGATTTCGGAAATGACCGGCGGCAAGTTTGCTAATGGGGCTATGTATGCGGCGTTTTCGGCCATTGTACAAGCAGCTACCGATGGCTTTGACACAGTGCCAGAAGATTTACAGGATGCCATTTCGGATATTCGCTCAAAATTGGGCTCTGAATTCCCAGAGAACGTTACCTATAGCTATGAAGATAGAGAGCTAACAGTTGATTTGAGAACATCTGCCGTTATAGAAGGACGTGTTGAAGGCGAATATTTGAGTCCGTTAGTGGCACAATATGAACCAACCAAAGACGGTGGGCATATAACCTTTTACAAAGGCTACAACGATCCAAAAGTTATTGCACAACCTAGCCACTGGGGATCTAGATTCGAACAAAGTGTTGATGGCGCAACTGGATTACAGAATTCAAAATTGGTGCAGGTCACATACAGCTATAATAAATGGCAGACAGTAAGACATGTTGTTCTTCATGAATTTGGCGGGCATGGTTTAGGTCATGATGGTGTAAACGACTTTGGCAGGCCTATAGAATACTTGGCTGATCAATGGGCGCGCACAAAAATGGTAGAATTTGGGTGGTCCGAATGAAATTTTTAGTATTTCTAATATCAATACTGTCCATTGGCTGCAGTGCGGCAGAATTTACTGGAAATAGTACCAATGTCGCTTTTCAGGCAACAATGATCAGAAAAGATAGCCGCTGCATTTTTACCGCTGTTCATCCAGGATCACAACTAAACTTTATTACCCATGAGTGCGAGGGAGATCTTAATGCTGATCGTTATGTATTGATAACTTCGAGCGACTCATCGCGATTGATACGTATATTTCCCATTAAAACGAATTCTTTTGACGGAAAGAATACTGATTTTATTGAAATAAACTCAATTGAATTTCCTATCTCACCAAAAGAAGTATTGGATATTGAAATTCCAGATATTATTGACGAGTTAGGTGATCGAAAATGCGTCATTGCGGCAACGTTAAAAGCAAATCCGCAAGGATTTGTGGATGCCTTTAACAGGTCAGCGTCACCAAACGACAAAAAATCCGAGAAAAACGCGATCGAAAACCATATAAGACAAAAACAATCAGCCTGCTACGTAGAAAAAAATAGCATCATTGAGATTTGGGGTCAGAGTAAAAACTCGAATCATTGACAATAAAGCGCTATCCGCTATCGTAGTTTGAAACAGAAACCGATGATCAAGGACGATCTATGGCTCGCCTACCTCGCTTGTGCTTACCTCACATTGCGCAACATATTATTCAGCGTGGCAATAATCGCCAGGTGTGTTTTAGGTCGATGGGGTCAGGTCTTACATTTGACATTTTGCTCTATCATTTCTAGGCTGTTGGAGAGTCTCCTGTTGAGAGTTTCCGATGGTCAGGCCTCTGCGTATTGAATATGCTGGCGCGCTTTACCATATAACTGCAAGGGGTAACGCTCAGCAGAATATTTATGGTGGCGATGACGACAAACGTTACTTTTTAGATCAGCTGGCAGATGCTTGCGAGCGCTATCGCTGGTATTGCCACGCCTATTGCTTGATGACAAATCACTACCACTTGCTTGTTGAAACACAAAATCCAAATTTATCTAAAGGTATGAAATACCTGAACGGTATTTATACGCAATATTTTAATCGCACGCACAAGCGGGTAGGGCATGTATTCCAGGGGCGTTTTAAGGCCATTATGGTTGAGCGCGATAACTATTTACTGGAGCTGTGCCGTTATATCGTTTTAAACCCTGTGCGCGCGCACATGGTGCGTGCAGCGAAAGATTGGCCCTGGAGCAGTTACCGCGCTACTGCTGGAATGTCTGATCCCGTCAGGGCGTTGACCACTGATTGGGTTTTGGGAAATTTCGGCAAGCAGTACAAACGAGCAGTAGAGGGCTATCGGGCGTTTGTGGCCGACGGGAAGGATCAACCATCGCCTTGGCAAAGGCTAAAAAATCAGGTTTTTCTCGGGTCTGACAGCTTTGTGGAAGATACGCAGTGTAAAATGCGTGACGAACAATCGCAGAATGACATCCCCAAGCTTCAAAGGCTGGCGCCACCTAAACCTCTGGCATACTATGCGGAAAATTATCCGGAGCGGGAAGCAATGGCGCTCGCGTATTTAAGTGGTCATTACACCCTGTCAGAAGTTGGTGCGGTTTTTTCCAAGAGCTACGCCACTGTTAGTCGCGCCGTGAGGAGCTACAAAAGGCCGTAAGTAGAGCGAGCAGGTTGTGTCAATTGTAAGACCCTGCACAGCGTTAACATAATAGCGACTAGCTTTCTTCTTTCGATCCGGCCGCATCGATCCTGATCTCTTCGTTCACTCATTACAATAAAGGCCGCTTTAGCGGCCTTTATTACTTTACTCCGCAGTTAATATATCTGCGTAATAAGTATTCGGAGGTATTGGTCTATTCCAAGGATTGGCGTCATGCCAGTAAAGCGTGAAGCCCTTTGTTAAAGGGTACACGTTGGGCGCATAGTAAAGGCCAGGGCCTGTGGCGACATCTTGTTGCTGGCTCCATCGTCCACTATGTGCTGAGTAGTGCGCAAAAGAAACTGAAAGTTCGTTAGTGGTTGATTCATTAATTTGTGCAGACCAGCTTAGTAAATAATCCCTGTCTGCGTTTTTTGATAAAAATAGATAGCCAGAACCTGAAGTGCCGTCTTTAAAATTGCCAATGTTTGGCTCTCGAGTGAGTTCATCTCCTAATAATTTATAATGCCGAATGCTATTGTCGACTGCATAAAATACGCTGCATTCTTGATCTGAGCAGGCGACTCTGCTTTGAATGCTGTTAAAGCTCGCATCTGTGTTAATGTTGTCAAAATTGTATAGTAAGTGGTCTTCTCCCCAGCCCTCGTTCCATTCAAATGGAACGATCTTTAAATACTCTCCTGTCCAGAAGGCTACAACTATTTCGCCGCTCCCGCGTAAATCTAAATTAGCATAGCCTGCATCAGAATTTTCAAGGGGAGTGCTAAAGCCCTTGCTCTCGCTCCACAGAAAAACCTTGTAGGTTCCCGCATTGAAATCGTTAACCGTTATTGCAAGGGTGCCCAGAGTAAGGCTTTCTTTATTATTTGCTAGGTACCCAGGGCTAAGAATTTGGTCGTCGCCTATGCTTCCATCGGCTTCTATAAGTACGTAGGCTGTTTCGGTGGTGATGTTTCTTTCTCGGCTCCAAATGAACATTTGACGCTGATCTTCTAAGACTCTATGTAGAACAAATCCGTTCAAGCGGCCATCAAATGACTTGCTCACAGTAGTGCCATTGTCCAGCAATACGTGTAATTGGGTTTCTTGAGTATTCGTATCGCTGAAGGACGTTAGCGTCGCGATTGGGAGGTTAGCGTCTTGTTTTTTGTATGTACCTGTCCAGATACCGCTATTAAGGCGACCTAAGTCAGTTCGGGTGAGCGTTTGAGCAATATCACCCGTGTGGGAAATAAGACTTCCGTTTTCGCTATAGAAAAACGCTACGCGGTTGCCGCTACGTGTGGCACGCGGATAAGTATTTTTGTCGAGATTGGCGATAGTGAACTCTTCCCAGACTGTGGAGAGTGTTTTGCGTAGGTATTTAAGTCGCTTTTCGGTTGTATGAGTTTCCGCAATGGGGATGTATATTTCTTCGCTATCCACCGTTGGGCTGTTAAGCAAGGTCAGGTCTCTGGTTATATCAGTGCATGGGTTTGGCATGTCAACTGAGCCACACCGGTAGAAGTTCTGAAGCCCCTGCCAATCTTCTCCAGCAGCTCGGCGATCAATAGATAGGTCAAATGTTTCATCGCGCAGTATTGTAACGATGTCTCCAGATTCCGATGCGTTGAAGAATAAGGGTTCTCTTGATGCGTGCTCGTGAGCGGCTTGTTCGAAGTAGCTGCAATTAACTATCAGCGTAATCGGTTGTTGGGCTACCGTTGTTCCACTAGCTTCAGGTCTACATGCGAAGTTAGGGAACTCCGGTTGATTGGTAACCGTCAGGTTTAACTCGGTACCCTGTTGCAGCTGAGTGGGAAAGGCAAAAGTGCCGGAAGCTGGAATTACGATTGTCTCACCGTTCAAGGAAACAGCTAGACCTGTACCGATAAGGCCTTTAACTTCGGCGCTAACGGTTACTGGTGTTGGTGTTGCAATTGAAGTCGGTGGCGTTTTATCGCTTTGGCTAGAGCCCCCGCCGCATGCAGATAGAAGAGCGCTTGAGATGATTAGCAGCGTGGCGCTGACTCTTAGAAATTCCCTATTCATTGTCTTCCTAGTATCAGTAAATTAAAAATTAGCGCCGTTTGGCGACGGGCGGTGATGTATTACAAGTGGAGCGAATTCTTCGATTCTACGTACCGTAAAGTACCTAAATCGTGGCTGTTACTTGGTAATCTGCTAGTTGTAATTACAAAAAAGCCGCAATGAAGCGGCTTTTTAAAAATGGTGCCCAGAAGAGGACTTGAACCTCCACGGCCGTAAGGCCACTAGCACCTGAAGCTAGCGTGTCTACCAATTTCACCATCTGGGCAAATATGACGAGATTATACTGCGGTCTATTTAGCGCAGTCCCTACTTTGGCTCCGTCACGCTACGCGTGGTCGCTACCGGCTCCTGCCTAACGCGACACTCGTGCATCCTGCACGTCGTCTACCAATTTCACCATCTGGGCAAATATGACGAGATTATACTGCGGTCTATTTAACGCAGTCTGCTGGCTTCGCTACACGTTGCCGTGGGTTTAGCGAGTTAGTGGGTAGTTACTGTAGCTCGTCTACACTCACCAGCAAGGCAAATCAGCTAAAAGCCGAGGCGCGCACTATAAGGATGTGGTATATCCTTGTCAATTACACCTGCACAAAAATCCTCCGTTTTATTGGGAACTTGCTGGTGTTGCCGGCTTCATAGGGTATAGTGCGCCGGTTAATTCGTAGCCTATTGCTACATCTATATAAAGGAAAGAGTATTGACCAAGAAAAAAACGCCAAAGAATGACCCTTATGCCAGTCGCGAAGCGGCTAAGTACGATAACCCCATCCCCAGTCGAGAATTCATTGCCGAGGTGCTTAATAGCGCTGCCGGCCCGTTGAACTACGACGACCTTGCCTATAAGTTAGCGCTTACTTCTGATGATGATCGCGAGGCGCTGCGCCGTCGCTTGATTGCCATGGAGCGCGATGGCCAGCTGATCAGCAACCGCAAGGGCGGCTATGCTGTGATCAACAAGGTGGATTTGATCCGCGGCCGCGTACAGGGCCATAAGGACGGTTACGGCTTTTTGATTCCAGCCGAGGGTGGCGAAGATATTTATTTGTATAACCGTCAGATGCAGTTGGTGTTTGACGGCGACGAAGTGTTGGTGCGCATCAGTGGCACCGACAACCGTGGTCGCACGGAGGGCGTGATTGTGGAAGTGCTGGCTCACAACACCCATCAAGTGGTGGGCAAGTTAGTGCATGAGCAGGGCGTGGCCTATGTTCGGCCGGATAACGCTCGCCTGCTACATAACATTCTGCTGGCGCCGGAAGATATGAAAGGCGCTGTGGATGGCCAGCTGGTGGTGGTAGAGGTGACCGAACAGCCTGGGCGTCGGCAGCTGCCCCGTGGCCGGGTGATTGAAATTCTAGGCAATGAGTTTGCGCCTGGGATGGAAATCGACGTGGCGATTCGTTCGCACGGTATTCCCTACATGTGGCCGTCTAGCGTTAAACGCGAAGCGGAAGTCTTGCCCGAGCAGGTTGATGAGCAAGACAAGTTGGCGCGCGTGGATGTTCGGCATTTGCCGTTTGTCACCATCGATGGTGAAGATGCGCGCGACTTCGATGACGCGGTTTACTGCGAGCCGAAGAAAACCGGCGGCTGGCGTTTGTATGTGGCCATTGCCGATGTGTCGCACTATGTAAAAATTGGTTCGGCGCTCGATAAAGAAGCCATTGTGCGCGGTACCTCGGTGTATTTCCCCGACTACGTGGTGCCCATGTTGCCCGAGGCGCTATCGAACGGCTTGTGTTCGCTTAACCCGCACGTCGATCGCTTGTGTATGGTGTGTGAAATGACCATTTCCAGTGCCGGTAAGATCAGTGGTTATAAGTTTTACGAAGGCGTTATGCATTCGCACGCGCGACTGACCTACAACCAAGTGGGTGAGGCGCTGGCGGGCGATGTGGATCAGCGCTCCACCGGTCGGAAAATTGTCGATAAAATTTTCGGTCGTAAAAAAGCCGAAAATCTTGCGCTGGGCGATATCATGCCGCAGGTGCGCGAGCTGTATGCGCTGTACAAAAGCTTGCGCGTGGCACGCGATGAGCGCGGCGCGATTGATTTTGAAACCGTCGAAACCCGTATTGTTTTCGATCGCGATCGCAAAATTGAGCGCATAGTGCCGGTTATTCGCAACGATGCACACAAGATTATCGAAGAGTGTATGTTGGCGGCCAATGTGTGTGCCGCGAAGTTTTTAGAAAAGCACAAAATCCCAGGGCTGTACCGCGTTCACAAAGGCCCCGCCGATCAGAAACTGGAGAACCTGCGCGAATTTTTGGGTGAGCTAGGTTTGGATTTGCCCGGTGTAGGCAGCCCAACACCGGCGGCTTATCAATCGGTGTTAAAAGCTATTGAAGGCCGGCCAGACGCCCATGTGATTCAGATGGTGATGCTGCGCAGTTTAAGCCAAGCCGTGTACCAGCCAGAAAATTTAGGACACTTTGGTTTGGGCTACACCGCCTACGCGCACTTTACCTCGCCGATTCGTCGCTACCCAGACTTGTTAGTGCATCGCGCTATTCGCTCGGTGGTGCGTTCGGCGCAAGAGTCTACGCAGGTGCAGCGTGTTAGCGGTGCAGTGGATTTGCCGAAAGCGAAAATTTATCCCTACGGTATTGAAGATTTGTTGGTGCTCGGTGAAGGCTGCTCGCAAAATGAACGCCGTGCGGATGAAGCCACGCGCGAAGTGATGAGCTGGCTTAAGTGCGAGTTTTTGCAAGACCGGGTGGGCGAAAGCTTCGAAGGCGTGGTTAGCGGTGTGACTGGCTTTGGTTTGTTTGTCGAGCTAAAAGACCTGTACACCGATGGCTTAGTGCACGTCACCAGCTTGCCGCACGATTACTACCATTACGACGCGGCGCATCACCGCATGGTGGGCGAGCGCACGCGGCAGGTGTTCCAGTTGGGTGACCAGCTGCGCGTGAAAGTTGTGCGCGTGGACTTGGACGAGCGCAAGGTCGATTTTGAGTTGGAAGAAGTGCTTACCAAGCGCAAGCCAGGTTTGCCGAAAAAGGCGGCGAAGAACTTACGTCAAGACGTGAAAAAGAAAGGCCGTGTTCAAGCCGAGAAAAAGAGCGATAAAAAATCGGATAAAAAGCCGAGTAAAGCTCGCGCCAGTAAAGCCAAGCCGGAAAAAGCTGCGGCAGCCAAAAAGGCCGAGGGCAAAAAGCCATCGGCCAAGAAGCCTGCGCGCAAATCCTCGGTGAGCAAGCGCAAGGCAGCCACCACCGGTGTGGCCAAGCCTTCGGTAAAAGCTAAGCGCACTGCGAAACCGAAAAAGAAAACTCCTCGAGATTAAATTAGTCGGTCATGAAAACAGAGTTAATTTACGGCCTGCATTCGGTGCAGGCCCTATTGAAAAGTGCACCGCAACGCATTCGAAAGTTAATGTTGTTAAATGGTCGCGACGATCAAAAACTACAGAAAATTGTCAGCTTCGCCGAGCGCGAGGAGATTCCGCTGGAGCGTTGGAGCCGCGCTAAGCTTGATGGCCTAGTGGACGATGGTAATCATCAAGGCGTGGTGGCCGAATGCGAGCGCGGCGAGCTGCACGATGAGGCTTTTTTGTTTGCGTTATTGGCCCGTCTCGATCAGCCGCCTTTTTTGTTGGTGCTCGATGGTGTTACTGATCCGCACAACTTGGGCGCCTGTTTGCGCAGCGCTGAAGCCGCGGGTGTGCACGCTGTTATCGTGCCAAAAGACAACTCAGCCAGCCTCACCGGAGTCGCGCGCAAGGTAGCCTGCGGCGCCGCCGAGGTGCTGCCCCTTATCCCTGTGACCAACCTTGCGCGCACCCTCAACAAGCTGCGCGACCAAGGCGTTTGGCTGCAGGGAGCCGCCGGTGAAGCTAGTGTCGACCTCTATCAGGTTGACCTCAAAGGTCCGTTGGGTATCGTCATGGGCGCGGAGGGCGACGGCCTGCGCCGCCTAACCCGTGAAACCTGCGACGGCCTCATCAGCATTCCCATGGCGGGAGAGGTGTCCAGCTTGAATGTCTCGGTAGCGACGGGGGTTTGTTTGTTTGAGGCAGTGCGACAAAGACAGTTAACAGGAAAATGAGTTAACAGCTTACAGGGAAAGCAAACACTGGTGAGGCAGTCGAGCTCTCGTTTCATCCCACCCACCGTTGCACCTAAATGTGGCCATAGGCCATCGGCTTTTGATCTTCCTGTAAGCTGTTAACTGTAACCTCCTTGTCCTGTTTGATCAGTTGCGGCCAAGCCGCAACTGATCAAACTTGCATCAACTCCCCACCTCGCATACAATCCGTCGCCCAAAACTGGCTGGGTTAATGTTTACCCAGCTCTCCTTGTCTCACCACAATTGCGTGGGAGACGTAACCCGTAAGGAGCAATCAATGCGTCATTACGAAATCGTTTTTCTGGTTCACCCGGATCAGAGCGAGCAGGTGCCCGGTATGATCGAGCGCTACACTACTACCATCAATAGCGATGGCGGTAAGGTACATCGCTTGGAAGACTGGGGTCGTCGCCAGCTGGCTTACTCCATCAACAAGATTCACAAAGCTCACTATGTTCTGATGAACATCGAATGTAGCGAAGCTGCTTTGGAAGAACTGAACACCAACTTCCGTTACAACGACGCTGTTCTGCGTAACTTGGTGATCCGTCAGGACGAGGCTATCACTGAAGAATCCCCCATCATGAAGGCTGAAAAAGAAGGCCGTGAGCGCAAGCAGCGTTCAGATTCGCGCCGCGAAGCCCGTAATGATGCGGATGATCAAGACGACAGCGACGACGATGTCGACGCTGACGATGACAGCACTGACGAATAAGGAGTTCCACCATGGCACGTTTTTTCCGTCGTCGTAAGTTCTGCCGTTTCAGCGCCGAAGGCGTTAAGCAGATTGACTACAAAGATCTGGAAACTCTGAAAGCGTACGTTTCAGAGACCGGCAAGATTGTTCCAAGCCGTATTACCGGTACTAAGGCTAAGTACCAGCGTCAGTTGGCGACCGCTATCAAGCGCGCGCGCGTTCTGGCTCTGTTGCCTTACACCGATAGCCACGAGTAAGACTTAAATAGCGTGCAGGCACTGCTGAACTTCATTATGCGCGGCCGCTTACAAGCGGCGATTGTAGCGATGCTTGGCAGTTGGTTCCCATTGGTCAGTCCGGCCGTGGTAGCTCTGGTTAGCCTGCGCAAGGGTGCTTTCGAAGGTACCTTAACCATGCTGTGGGCTATGTTGCCCGCATTAGTGGCCTTGGTGATTAGTGACCAAGAGATGAGCGACATGGGGCCGTTAATGCCCTTTGTCACCCTGATTGGATTGGTGGCGGTGTTAATGTCCGCCCAAGTGTTGCGAGCCAGTATTTCTTGGCCCTATACACTCACGGCTCTAGTGGCTTTTTCGGCCCTGGGCGCGCTGTTAATGGCAATGATGTTGCCTGACCCAGTGCAAAGCCTGATTCAAGTCATGGGCGACTTGTTGCGTGAACTCGCTGCCAATGCGCCGGAAGGTGCTGCGGTTGCAAACCCGAGTAACACGTTTGTGTTGGGTTTGATTGCCTATGTGGTCGCCTTGAGCGGTTTAGGCAGTTTGCTGTTGGCGCGCTGGTGGCAAGCCTTGTTGTATAACCCTGGTGGTTTTCAGCAAGAGTTTCACCAGTTGCGATTAATGCCGGTTCAGGCATTGATTTGCAGCCTCGGCGCAATCTACTGCTTGTTGCAACCTGCGGGTTACCAAGCATGGGCGAGCTTGTTCGCGTTGCCATTGTTGCTCACTGGTATTGCGCTAGTGCACGCCTTTGTACGTGCACGCCATTTAGGTAAAGGCTGGTTGGTGTTGATGTATTTTGGGCTCTTTGTTGCAGCCCCTTTAAGTGCAGCGATATCCGCCCTAGCCGTGGCTGATACGTGGTTAAACTTACGTGATCGTTTGAAGGTGAAAGCGCCGTCTGACGATTGATGCAAACGAATTGCAAAATTTAGAGGATTACCGAGATGGAAGTTATTCTGCTCGAAAAAGTAGGCAAGCTGGGCAAGATTGGTGACAAAGTCGCCGTAAGAGCCGGTTATGGCCGCAACTTCTTGTTGCCACAGGGCAAAGCTATTCGCGCGACTGCCAGCAATATTGCTGAGTTCGAAGCGCGTCGTGCTGAGCTTGAAGCTGCCGCTAACGCCAAATTGGCTGAAGCTGAAGCGCGCGCCGCGAAGATCAACGAACTGGCGATTACCATCGCTGCCAACTCTGGCGACGAAGGTAAGCTGTTTGGTTCTATCGGTACACGCGACATCGCTGATGCAGCGACAGCTGCTGGCGTTGAAGTGGACAAAGCTGAAGTTCGTCTGCCCGAAGGCGCTCTGCGCGAAATCGGCGAGTACGAAATCGACGTTCAGGTTCACTCTGACGTGACTGCAGTACTGAAGTTGACTGTTATCGCCGAGTAATCGTTGCCGAGGTGAAAACCTCGGTAGTGACCGCTTGCGGTAAGGGTTACAATCGGGCACTTTGTTGGTTCCCACTAAGCCTCGGCGATAGTGAGTATCAGCTCAGTGCCCGTTTTGTTTTTGGCTAGGTCTGCATTCAAGCGGCCAAGCCAAAGCGAATGTCTGTTGAAAATGATAAAAACCAGCTAGAGATCATCCATGGCCGAGCCCCGTCAAAAGCGAGCACCTGAGGATCAGGTTGATAACCTCAAGAGTACCGTGCTGCCTCATTCCTTAGAGGCTGAGCAGGCTGTGCTCGGTGGTTTGATGCGCGATGCGGGCCGTTTTGATACCGTGGCTGAGCTCATCACACCAGAAGACTTTTTCCGCGACGACCATCGGCAAATTTACGCCATGATGGAGCGCCTGGTTGCCAGTGAGCAGCCTATTGATGCCATCACCCTTGTTGATGAACTAGAGCGCCACGGCGAGCTAGAGCGGGTGGGTGGTCACGCCTATTTGTTAGATTTGGCCCATAACACGCCGTCCGCTGCCAATATTGCCGCCTACGCGCGCATTATTCGCGAGCGCTCAACCCTGCGCGATTTGATTGCCGCGGCCAATGAGATTAGCCATACCAGCCTGAACCCAGCCGGTTTGGATTCCGATGACCTGCTGCAGTTAGCCGAGCGCCGCGTCGCCGCGATTGCCGAAGATCGTCCCAAAGAGGGCGGTTTTGTAGGTGCAGAAAGCCTACTGCACGACGCCGTAGCGCGCATTGATGAGCTGTTTCGCACCGATTCAGATCTCACCGGTCTATCCACCGGTCTTGCTGATTTAAACGAACGCACGGCAGGTTGGCAGCCGGGCGAACTGATTATTCTCGCGGCCCGTCCATCAATGGGCAAAACCGCGCTGGCGTTGAACTTTGTTGAAGCCGCCTTACACAACACCAAGAAGCCGTCTTTGGTGTTTAGTATGGAAATGCCCTCCAACTCGCTCATCATGCGTATGCTTTCCAGCCTTGGCCGCATTGACGCCGGTAAATTGCGCAACGGTAAGCTGACCGAAGAAGATTGGCCTAAATTATCGAGCGCGGTGGCCAAGTTAAAAGATAAGCCGCTCTATATCGATGACACACCGGCTTTAACGCCACAAGAGGTTCGGGCGCGGGTCAAGCGTGTAGTGCGCCAACACCAGTCTAAATTGTTGCAAGAAAATCCCGAGATGACCTCTGAAGAGGCGGAAAAGCAAAGCCAGCCGGGCATGGTGATGGTGGATTATTTGCAGCTCATGCAGGTGGCCGGTAGCAGCGATGGCCGAACGCAGGAAATTTCCGAAATTTCGCGCTCCTTGAAAGGCTTGGCAAAAGAATTTAGTTGCCCGGTTATTGCGCTATCGCAGCTGAACCGCGGTGTTGAACAGCGGCCCAACAAGCGACCCATGAACTCAGATTTGCGTGAATCGGGCGCCATCGAGCAGGACGCCGACGTTATTTTGTTTATTTATCGGGATGAATATTACAACGAAGATAGCCCCGATAAAGGCATGGCCGAGTTGATCATCGGCAAGCAGCGCAACGGTGAAATTGGTACCTGCAAGGCGGCGTTTGTCGGTAAGTACACGCGCTTTGAGAATTTGGCGCCAGAGTATATGCAGCAACCCGACTACGGACCTTAGCGCTAGCTGCGTTGTTGATACAGCGTTGCTGCGGCTTTGAAAAATACTCACGTACTGTTTGTACGCTGCGTTTTTTCAAAACCCCTGCGCCTTGTCTCAACGTCCTCGCATGACGCGCTAAGCATGATGATTGGATGGGTGTTCGTTGGCCGCGGGGTGGGTAGATATCTCACATCGCACCAGCGCCGCGTTTTTTCAAAACCCCTGCGCCTTGTCTCAACGTCCTCGCATGACGCGCTCAGCATGATGATTGGATGGGTGTTCGTTGGCCGCGGGGTGGGTGGATATCTCACATTGCAACAGCGCTGCGTTTTTTCAAAACCCCTGCGCCTCGTCTCAACATCCTCGCATGACGCGCTAAGCTTGATGATTGGATGGGTGTTCGCTTGCCACGGCGTAGGCCTAAACGTCTTTCTGCCTCGATGCCATCGGCGTCATTTTATATTCCATCGGAGGTGACTATGAAAGTGGTTATGGTTTTGTGCATCTGGGTACTGGTGGCTTGTAGCCAGGAGAAGCCGGTTGAGGCGGCAAAGCCGGAGGGCGTGATTCCTCAGGCGCAGTTGCGGGCGCTAGAGAAAGCTAAAGCGGTGGAACAAACCTTGTTAGATGCCGATGCGGCGCGGCGCGCTAAGGCAGACCAGGCGACCAGCCCAGAATAGTAGCCTTAGAGCCCAGACAGATAGATCAAAATAAAGCATTCACCACTGAGCGACCATTCGCCCGCAGCGGGGTTTTCTATTTTCAGCAAGTGTCCAGCTGGCAGCGAATACTCGTCTTCACCAATACCTTGGCGCAAGGTCAGTGTGGTGCGATGGCTATAGGCGAAGCAAAAGCGCTCTTTCAGAATGTCGACTTTGCTAGGCGTCTTATAGGTATCTAAGCGCGCTTGGTAGCGGTGGCTTTTGGTGACGATGTTAAAGTCGGTGATGGGGCCGTCGATCAATTTACCGTGGGTTTGCCAGCTGCCGTCAAAGTCGGCAAAAGGTAGGTCGCCACTGAGCTTTTGGCTGTGGCCAATGGCGTGTTCAAGTAAGATACCATTACCTTCAAGTACCACCAGCGTCCGCTGATAGCCGGTAAAATCGGAAAACGGACCGTCCTCTTCCACTTGTGCAATGCTGATGCGCCAATCGAAGGATTGAACGGTGTCCCCTTCACTGATGGCAAGCTCCAAGGTGGTTCCTTTGCCGTTTTTCCAGGGGATTTCTTTGAAGTCTTCTGGGCCGAAAATTTCAATCATCGAACTGCTCACTTACTTGTGCCCGACCGGGGCATTCGATTCTAACTCCGTTATCCCGCAATCCTACCACTCATTGCCGGGCTGTTAAGCCTATTTCACGTAAAAAAGGCGCGAATAATGGGCTTACTGAAAAGTATGCCGTAAATTATCGAATATTCGTTCCGTTTTTGCTCATAGTTTTCAAACAACCGTTCTAGTATCATCTGCGCGTTTTTAAAGACCTTATTGAGGGCGCATCATGCGAATTTTCCACCAGATCCAATCGTTGCGAGATGCGCTTAAAACCGAGCGTGCCGCCGGCAAGCGAATCGGTTTTGTGCCCACCATGGGTAACTTGCACGACGGTCACATCGCGTTGATTAAGCAAGCCCAGACCACCTGTGACGTTGTTGTCTGCTCGATTTTCGTCAATGGCCTGCAATTTGGCTTGAATGAAGATTGGGATAAATACCCGCGAACCTTCCGCGAAGACTGCGACAAACTAAAAGCCGCCGGTTGCGACTATTTATTTAATCCAGATGACAACGAAATGTACCCCAATGGTTTGGATACTCAAACGCGGGTGATTTGTCCAACCATGACGGATGTACTCTGTGGTGCCAGCCGTCCAGGTCATTTTGAAGGGGTGACCACCGTGGTCACTAAGTTGTTCAATATTGTCCAGCCCGACGAGGCTGTGTTTGGTATTAAAGACTACCAGCAGCTCGCGGTCATACGCCGGATGGCGGAAGATCTATGCATACCGATTCAGATCACCGCAGCAGCTATTCATCGCGAGGCAGATGGTCTAGCGATGAGCTCGCGCAACTCGTATTTGAAGCCTGAAGAGCGTGCAAAGGTGTCGCAATTGCAAGCCAGCTTGCAGTGGGCCGCGGCAGAAATTAAAGCCGGTAAGAAAGATTTTGATGTGATTGAGCTCGAAGCTAAATCACAAATTATTGCCGCGGGTTTTAGACCGGATTACTTTTCTGTATGCAACAGTAGAACTCTAGCGCAAGCAGCACATGACGATAAAAACATTACCATTTTGGGTGCGATGTTTACCCAGTCTGCGCGGTTAATTGACAATCTTTCTATCGAATTGAATTGAGGTACAGCATGTTAACGACGTTACTTAAGGGCAAGCTGCACATGGCCAGCGTGACAATGGCGGAGCTTTGGTATGATGGCTCCTGCGCCATCGATCAAAACTTGGTGGAATTGGCCGGTCTGAAAGAGTTTGAACAAATCGATATTTACAATGTCAGCAACGGCGAGCGTTTCACCACCTATGTCATTTTGGCTGAGCGCGGATCGGGCACCATTTCGATGAATGGTGCCGCCGCTCGTCGCGTACAAAAAGGCGATCGCGTGATCATTGCTGCTTATGGCCAATTTGCAGAGGCAGAGGCCGCCGAGCATAAACCTAAGCTGGTTTATTTGAATGCTGACAATAGCGTTGAACGCTCAACCAACACCATTCCCGTGCAAGTTGCGTAATTTTTCCCGTATCTAGGTTAGGGCTTCTGATAAACCCCAAAGTAAACGTGGGGTTTATCGCTCGCTTGCCCCTCCCTTACCCGCGTTGGCACTTGGTGTTGCACCGGTGCAAGACGCTTTAAGTAGTGCGCGATAGCGCGTGCATCTTGATCTGACAATTGCGCATAAGCTGCCCAAGGCATTACCGCGGACTGACGTATGCCGTGGCGATCCTCTCCCGCTCTAAGCATCAATACGATGTCTGTTTCCGACCAATTACCTAAACCTGTGGTTGGGTCCGGTGTTAAGTTGGGCGGAAAGACGATGCCAGGTTTAGCGCTCTTCAATGGGTTGCTCGTGGCAATGCCCGTGTTCGAGCCGGCCAATAAAAATTTGGAATTCGCGTTTCCTGTTAATGCGCCGTCCGTGTGACAGGTGCCGCAACCGAGTAGTGTTACCAAGTAAGCGCCTTGTATGCTCAGCTCGGTGGCTTGAGTTATTGGCGTTGGTGCAGTTTGAGCGGTATCTGGGTGCCGTTCGATAAACATCGACTGTGATGCTTGGTGCGTGCAGCCGGCGAGAGAAAAGAGTGTGGTCGACAGGATTACCCAATTAAGTTTCATAAGAAAACGCCTCTTGTTTCTTTCAATGTACCAAGCTTTTGCTTGCTCTGTATTGATATGGCGCAAGCATTGATTTAGGGCGTGGTAATAATCTGCGCTATTTTTTGCTCTAATACATCGTAAGTGAAAGGTTTGGTTACATAGGCGCAAATACCCGAAGATAAAATTTCTTCTATGCGTTTTTCGTTGCTGTAACCGCTGGATATGATGGCTTTAATTTTGGGATTTACTTGCTTCATCGCTTCGAATAATTGCTGCCCGTTCATTTCTGGCATCAACATATCGAGCACGACGAGATCGAAATCTCGCCAGTGATCTCGATAGTAGCTAAGCGCTTCCATTGGGCTGCTGAAGGTATAGACCTGGTGACCGTGTAAGCTAAAGAGCTGTTCGGAATAGGTGAGAACCATGGCTTCATCATCCACAATGAGCATGGTAATTTTGGGTGCAGTGGCTCTCGTGGTCGCGGGCTTGCTCGACGCCAGCGGTGGCTCACCGAGTGGCAACAGAATCTCGAAGAGGCTCCCCTTGTCCGGTGTACTAATGCAGCTAATGGCACCGCGGTGTAAGTGCATTGTGCCGTAGCTGGTCGCCAAACCCATGCCCATGCCTGCGCCGCTGCTAACGCCCTTAGTGGTGAAAAAGGGCTCGAAAATATGGGACATAACATCTTCATCCATACCGTTGCCCGTGTCTTCAATGCGCAAACGCAGGTATTCGCCGTTTGGCACTTTGAATTCACCCACTTGAATTTGCGTGTTCAGTGTGACGTTTTCGGTTTGGATGGTGAGGGTGCCGCCCTTAGGCATCGCATCGCGAGCGTTGAGGCAGAGGTTAAGTAAGGCATTTTTTATTTGCGTTGCCTCGCCTAAAAAATACGGAGTGTGGGCGTCTAAGCGGGTGTTTAGGTCGATATTGCGCGGGAAGGTGTGCTTAATAATGGAGGTGGTGTCGGCCACTAGGTCGTGTAAATTACACTGCTTGAATTGATAGGAGCCCTTGCGCGCAAAGGTCATGAGTTGCTGGGTAAGGTTTGCCGCTGAGGTGGCCGTGCTAATAATTCGCCTGGCCTGCTGACCGACCTCATGTTGTGACGCTATCTTTTCGATAATCTCTGCGTAGCCGATGATACCGTGAATTAAATTGTTAAAATCGTGTGAGATACCGCCAGCGAGCTGCCCGATGGCTTGCATTTTTTGCGCTTGCCGCAGCTCCTCTTCTAATAGCCGTTGTTTGGTAATGTCCGAGCCAATGCTGAGGGCGCCAATAGGCTCGCCTGACTCGTCGAGTAGAATTTTATTGGTCCAGTTTATCCAGACTCTTTCGCCGTTTCTTTTAACATTTTCGTTAATGTTGAAGGCGTATTTTTCTGGATGCTGACAGATATCATCCATCAGGGGCCTAAGATCTCGTCCCGTGGTTTCGCCCTCGGGCACAATGGTATCCATGACATGTTTACCGATAATCTCATCGGCGCTATAACCGAAAAACTTCTGCGCATATTCATTGAAGAAGGTGATGATGCCATCGCGATTCCAGCGCAGAATGATCGCATTGGCATTCTCCACTAACTCTCTGTAGCGCTCTTCGCTGGCTTTAAGTTGGCTATAGAGTTGGGCTGATTCCCGGCTCATGGTCACCTCTCCCTAGGTAGTGCCTACGTATAGTAGCAGCATGGTCTGGCCAGCGTTAAGTGTCAAAACCTGTCAGTAAGTGATTTCTACGTCGTTGATTAATAAAAACTTTTGCCTTCCTTCGCAGCCCTCCTGGCGCATCAGTACAATTTTATGTGTACTTTATACTGGATATTGTATACAGTTTTGTTGTCGCTTCTGATAGGCGACATCTCATCGGTTAACAATAAGAAAGAGGACTCATCATGCCTAGCGGCCAAAACAACGTCTGGGGTTGGCGTCAATCCGCCCTTGCGCTCGCCATTGCTTCAACACTTGCCATAAGCCCAACCTTTGCTGCGGAAACTAGCAACGGTTCGCTCAAGGGCGTCGTCACCAATAGCAGCGGCGTTGCTGTCAGTAACGCCAGTATCCTTGTGCGCCATAAAGATAAGGGCTTTACGCGCACCATGAATACCAATAGTCAGGGCCAATATCTCCTGCGTAACTTGCCCGTGGGTGAATACGAACTCGTGGTTAGCAAAGATGGTTTCAGCGACGTATCGGCAAGCTCGGTGGCGATTCAGGTAGGCCGGTCGGCCATATACGACGGTCAGTTGATTGCCGTTGGCGTCGATATGGAGACCATTGAGGTGCTCGGCACAATGAAGCGGTTAGTGGATACCGGATCTTCAACGGCCGGTATTGTGGTGACTCAAGACCAGCTTAAATCTATGCCGGTAGCAAATGGCTTCGAGGCTATGGCCGTGCTCGCGCCTGGGGTGAGTTCGTCAAGTCAATTTGGCGCGTCGAGTTTTGGCGGGGCCTCGTCTGCAGAAAATATTTATTATCTAAATGGTTTGAATGTCAGCACTATTCGCAAGGGCATAGGTTCGATTCCATTGCCTTGGGAAGCCATTTCACAAACCGAAATCAAAACCGGTGCCATCAATCCTGAATTTGGTGGTGCACTTGGGGGTGTAGTGAATGCTGTGTCAAAGTCTGGCGGTAATGACTTTGAGTTTGGCGGCTCCTACAAAATTGATCCGAACGCTGGCCGTACCTACCATAAGTCGGTATTCGATAGCGATGGTGACTACGCCATTAATAACGATCAAAGTGAGCTGACCTTTCAGGAAGTTAATCTGTGGGCCAGCGGTTCCATTATTGAAGACAAAATGTTTTTCTATGGTTTATACAACCCTAGAAAAACGGATGATCAGTGGGCCAGTGGTAGTAGCTTCTATGACCGCACGGCACAAGAGGATCGATGGTTGGTCAGTCTCGACTACCAAATAACCGAAAACCACCGGGTCGATGTCACGGCGATTAATTATGGTCGCGAGGGTGATTACAATACGAGCCCCTATTCACCCGATGAAAATAGCGTAGGTGCTGTCACAAGTAATGCCAAATTTGAAACCGGGGGCGAAGTGTATGGTGCACATTATAGTGGCCAGATAACCGATGCCTTCTCGGTGGATGTGGTTGCAGGTAGAACAATCGAATCTGTGTTTGATCGGTCAAACAGCAGTCTGCCGGGGGTATGGGATTGTCGAAACGGGAGTTGTGTGGCCTACAGTAACCATTCTAATTCGAGTATTGCTGAAGAAGAATATATTCGAGATCAAATAAAAATAGATTTGCGCTACGATTTAGATAACCACTCATTGCAGTTCGGTATCGATAACACCCGTTTAGATGTGGATTATCTATCTACGCAAAACGGCGCAGGCGACGCGCGCGGTTGGTGGAGTATCAAGCGTGCCGGTGCAGACGATATTTCAACCGCGCCTGAGGGTGCGACCATTGTTGAGCGTCGTATTCGAGATCGCGGCACCAGCTCAACCGTATCGAGTAACGCATTCTATGTGCAGGACTCTTGGCAGATAGGTGAAAATTGGTTGTTGAACTTAGGTGCTCGCTACGAGCAGTTTGAAAACGCGGTAACCGGTGGCGAGAAGTATGTCGATACCAACGGTTGGTCGCCGCGGGTGCAAGCCGTTTGGGATGTGTATGGCGATGGTGATACCAAAGCGTTCGCTTCATTCGGTCGCTACTACCAGCCGGTGTCTGCAAATATGAACATTACGCAAGGCTCCTATTCTCGTGAGGTATTCGATTACTACGCGCCCGATCAACTGGATGCTGATGGACGTCCCATACTAGAAGCGGATGGATCGCCGTCGCATGGTGCAGCTTATCGCGATACCTATGTGCGCCAGGCGGGTATTGTAGAGCCTGCGCTGATTGCCAGTGGTAGCTTAAAAGGGATGTATAACGATGAGTTCACGCTAGGCTTTGAAACCGTGGTGATGGACAACATGGTCGTCGGTGTGCGCGGTGTCTATCGCGACTTAAAACGGTCGATTGAAGATACGGATATCAAACCCGTACTGGCCAAATACCTTGCCGACAATGGCATCGAAGATAATGTTGGCCAAGGTTCTTACTATGTTCTACATAATCCAGGTGAAGCTACCAATATCAGTTATGACTTCAACCAAGATGGTGTGATTGAAGCGGCGGAAAATGTTGTGCTGAGTGCTGCCGATTTGCAATTGCCAAAAGCAGAGCGCAAATATTTGGCATTGGAAACAACCTTCCGTGGTCAGATCTTAGACAACGTATATCTGGATGCGTCTTACGTGTTATCCCATAGTTACGGTAATACGGAAGGATTGGTGCGAACGGATAATGGTCAAGCAGATCCAGGTTGGACTACCTCGTACGATTACGGCGACTTAATGGATCATGGCAAAGGCGACCTGCCTAATGACCATCGTCATGCTTTCAAAGTGGCGGGTTTCTATGACATCACCCATGACTTAACCCTTGGTTTGGTGTCATCGCTAACCTCTGGTGCACCGAAGAACTATTTCTCTATGCATCCGGCGGGCGTGGATAGCTGCGCGCCTGGCAGCGCCTGGGAAGCTTGTGTGTCTAGGGAGTATGGTGCCGCATCGTTTTACGATGAAAACGGTAATCCCGCTCCTCGCGGATCTGCAGGGCGCTTAGATTGGTTACTAAACGTTGATATGTCCTTGGCTTACAATCTAGATTTAAGCGTAGGGAGAGTGAACTTAAAAGGCACGGTTTACAATTTGTTCAACGCATCGACAGCAACCGCTGTTAATGAAGAGCGCACGATTAACACGAGCTCCGGTCTGGCGGTAAATCCAAACTATGGATTGACCTCCGTTCAGCAGGCTCCACGTTATGTATCACTGGAAGCTCGCTACGAGTTTTAAGGTGAAAAGTATGTAAGCCGGCCCGGGTTCCGGCCGGCTTACATTTTGCTCTTCCTTCCTCATTGATCCCAGAATGGTGTATCAACTTGATGTGCGCAGCCGCCAACTCCTTTAGCTGTGCACTTTTTTGTATCAGCCTTTGCATCGTTATCGCGCAGAAAAATCTACTTTACAAACGTTAATTTTCGTCGCATATTAAAAGCAACAGTAAGACGCAAGCTGAAATGACTTAAACCGGATGTTCGTGCGAGAGAGATCTAGCAGAAAATTTGGGTTTGATCGCGAGGCGTTCTTGCCGCTCCTTTGGCCAAGCGCCTCCTGTGTGAAACTCTTCACGCAATTGTCATCTTCGCTCTGCATACTGGTACTTCATAAATTACTTTAAGTCTTCGGCTAAAGTAATAATTATTCAATGATGTTTACTAAAGGGGGGGTGCACTTTCTTGTTGTAAGGGCGTTGATAGCAAGCCTCACTCTTGGTTGCTCAGCGTTTAGAAATCCAGCGTTACACAGTTTATGCAGCTAGGGAATTCGGCGGCAGAAAGATTGTTTCAGCATTGGCCGGCCCTGTTACTTGAAACCAATGGAGTCTTACCTCATGGCGAAAAGATCGCAAGCGCGACGCAAAAACTACGACGAACAATATTCAGATAAAAAACAAAAGAAAGGTAGCCGCAACGGCCGCAAGCATCAAACCAGCCATCACAGTAATATCGTCGAGCTTAATGCTCACTACAATACAACCGACACTGCCTACTCAACCCAACGCTCCAATCAACCGCTCAAAGCCCGAACCCCTGCCCAGCAAACTTACATCAACGCCATCAAAAATAACGCGCTAACCTTTGGCATTGGCCCCGCCGGTACTGGCAAGAGTTATTGTGCTGGTGCTTTGGCTGCACAGGCTTTGGAATCTGGTGAGGTGGAGCGTATTATTATTACACGCCCCGCCGTTGAGGCCGGTGAAAATCTAGGCTTCCTGCCGGGTGGTTTGGATGAAAAATTTGCAGTGTATATCGATGCCTTCCGCGATATTCTCAACGAGCGTTTAGGGTCCGGCACCGTAGACTACTGCTTGCGGCACGGCCGTATTGTGGCGGCGCCCTTGGCGTTTATGCGCGGTAAAACATTTGATGAAAAAACATTTGTTATCTTGGATGAAGCGCAAAACACCAGCCTTGCGCAAATGAAAATGTTTTTAACCCGCATTGGTGAACGCTGTAAGGTGGTTATTAATGGCGATATCAAACAAAGCGATATTCGCGGTAAAAGCGGCTTGGCCGATGCGGTCAATCGCTTGCAAGGTGTTAATAACGTGTTTGTTCACGAGTTCGAGCGCGCCGATATTGTACGCAGTGGTTTAGTGCGGGAAATAATCGAGCTCTATGAGCCTGATGAGGCGGAGGTAGAGGTATAGCAGAGGCTATTTTTTTGGCTCTTAGGTGAGCGAAAAAATCAGTAATAGAAAATAAAAAGGGGAAGTCAGGCTTCCCCTTTTTATTTCGTGCATTGGTTAATCGTGCGAGGTTGCGCCAATTTTATGGATGGCGAGATCAGCGCCATTAAATTCATCTTCTTCGCTAAGGCGAATACCAGAGACAAGGTCTACCACTTTGTACACTAGGTAGCCGCCGGCGAGCGCGATAAAGATGCCGAGCAGCGTGCCCACGAGTTGAGACAAAAAGCTAACGCCGCCCAAGCCACTGAAGGCTTCGAGCCCGAAGATTCCCGCGGCAATACCGCCCCAGGCGCCGCACACGCCGTGCAGAGGCCAAACACCTAATACATCGTCAACCGTGTGCCAGCGGTTCTGGATGAAGGTAAACAGCAATACGAAAATACCGCCGGCCACGGCGCCGGTCAGCAGCGCGCCGATGGGATGCATTAAATCCGAGCCGGCGCAGATAGCAACAAGGCCGGCGAGTGGGCCGTTGTGAATAAAACCAGGGTCTTTTTTGCCCACAATCATCGCAACCAACGTACCACCGACCATTGCCATTAAGCTGTTCACGGCCACCAAGCCACTGATGCCCTCCAAGGTTTGTGCCGACATCACGTTAAAGCCAAACCAGCCGATGCATAAAATCCAAGCGCCAAGGGCTAGAAAAGGAATGTTTGAGGGAGCGAACGCGACTACATTTCCGTTGCGCACGCGGCCGTTGCGCGTACCTAAAATGATGATGGCGGCCAAGGCAATCCAACCACCCACGGCGTGCACCACAACACTGCCGGCGAAATCGTGGAAGGGGTTGCCGAATTGTTGCGTTAACCAATCTTGCACGCCGTAATTACCGCCCCAGATCATGCCCTCAAACAACGGGTAGACGAGGCCCACCACGCAGGCTGCTGCTATTAACATGGGGTAGAATTTGGCGCGCTCGGCGACGCCACCGGAGATGATGGCGGGAATCGCGGCAGCGAAGGTTAACAGGAAAAAGAATTTTACCAATTCGTAGCCATTATTTTGCGCAAGCGCCGTGGCTGAGGCAAAAAAGTGCGTGTCGTAGGCGACGTAATAGCCCACGAAAAAGTAAACCAGTGCCGAAACACCAAAATCCGTTAGAATTTTTACCAAGGCATTAACTTGGTTTTTCTGCCGTACCGTGCCCACCTCTAAAAAAGCGAAGCCCGCGTGCATGGCAAATACCATGATGGCACCGAGTAAAATAAAATAGGTGTTGGCGCTAGACACCAAGGTCTCTACGGCGCTATTAAGTGACTCCATTTGCATCTCCTGCGGTCTAAATTGGTGCAGTTTTTATTATTGGCACAGTATTGGTGCTCTTATGGTGTTGCTGAAACTGCGTAGTTATATTTTATGCTGTTGATTTTTAAGTGCTTTCTTTCTCGAATAACCTATGCGCATGGAATACAGCAAAATCAGTGCCAGTGCGCACCAAATTGGCGCACTTGCGGTTTGCTTCTACCCTTACTAACGCTTGAGACCTAAACCCCTATGGACTACGTTCCCGATTCGCAATTGGGCCATGAAGACCATCGCCCAGCAGCGAAGCGGCGATCGATCTCTGTGGTCATCCAGAACTTTGCGGCGCCAGCTAATGTTGGCGCTGTGTTTCGCAGTGCCGATGCCTTTGGTGTTACGCGTGTCTATTTATGTGGTGCCACTGTGGCTCCGCCTAATACCAAATTGCGCAGGCTCTCGCGCGCCGCGGAAAAGTATGTGCCCTATGAGGTGGTGGCCGATGCGGTGGCTGTCGTGAAGCAGCTAAAAGCCGAGGGCATGCAAATTATTAGCTTAGAGATTACAGCTAACAGCGTGCCGCTGGCTGACGTGCCCGTTGGCGATCAGCCGCTGTGTTTAATTTTAGGCACCGAAGATGAGGGTGTGGCGCCGGCATTGCTGGCGTTGTCTGATTGGGTGGTACACATCCCGATGTGTGGTCACAACTCATCGCTTAACGTCGGCAGTGCCTGTGCCGTGGCGCTGTACGAATTGGCGTATAAAGCGAGCTAGCACTGGGCGCGCAGCGCGAGCTGTGGCACACTCGAGCGGCACGTCAATTTTACAACAAAGGAGTGATGTTTTATGGCTAGCTTAGCTGTGATAGACCCTATCGATGTACCCATTGGTGGTATAGCCACACTGCAACTGCAATTAGTGCCGCCTTTTAAAAATGCAGACCCAGGGCGCCCAGACAATTGGAGCATTTTGAATGAGGCGGGCGAGGTGGTTGACCCCAACAGCCTGCAAATTGTATTTAACGCAGACTCTTGCCCCTACCAGCGTATGCGCGAGCGAGCGTTGATTATGGTTACGCTCACGACGGCGGGGTCTAACAAAAATGATCGCTTCAAGTTTTTTGGGAATGGGCTTGAGTATGCCGAAGATAAAGAAGATGTGAATGACGATGTAACAACCGATTTGACCAAAGATGGCCAGACCTTGGTGTTCACTATTCAGAATCAAGGCGGCACAGAATCGACGGTTGATTTTGGCTTTTTAGTGTCGCGCAAAAATCTTCAAACCGGCGAGTTAAGTATTTTTGAGGGGCCTGATCCGATAATTATCATTCGTCGACCGCAATAATAGCATTGCTTGTATTTAAGCAGGGGTTTTGTCTACTTTGAGTGAAAATGTTTTTGTAATCAGTGTGTGTGCAAAGATTTTTGAACCAAGGTAGACTAAACCACGCGTTAGTAAGTCCTGCTGCTTGAAGCCTTTTTAGTACATGTATTGCGCTTTCAAGCTGGTTCTTTTTTGTAAAATATATGAGTTGCGTGTATAAAACTTCAATATTCTCTGCATCTATAGTTAGGGCTTGAGTGATTAGCTGTTCGGCTATGTCCAAGTTACCTAGATGTAAATTAGCTCTAGCTTCTAGCGATAGAGATATTACATCTCCGTCCCGCCTAATGTTTTTTATTGTCTCTGTCAGCAATGACTCGGCTTTAACACTATTTCCCTGTATCAAATGAATTTCTGCCAGATTTAAAATGGCTGAAGGATTGTGTGGTGTTTGTTGATAAGACTTTTCCTGAAATTTTAACGCATTAGCTGTTTCACCTTTTAATATGTAAAGAACAGCTAAATTGTTTAGTTCTGTACTATCTTCTTGTATCGATAGTATCTTTAAATATGTGGCCTCCGCTTCGTCAAGGTGTCCCTGGCTCATCGTGATGCCTGCTAGAAAGCTGAGTGCCGATAAACTGTTTGGATTTATTGAAATTAGTTCTCTCAGAGTGGAAATTGATGCGTCTAATTTTCCCAAGGCATATTGGCTGTAGGCGAGAGAGTAGAGGTTGTATGTTGACTTTTGAGTTGTTATTAGCGTTTTTAGTGCGATCTCTGCTGCTGAAAAGTCATTTTTCTTTAGCAAAAGTGAGGCTTTTAGATGGGCATGTTTTTCTAAGTTCCCATGTCTCTTTATCCAGTCGATCTCTCTGTTTGCGCTTGAGAAATCGCCGAAATAAATGTAGATGAGTGCTTGTAATTCGGAAAAAGTATTTATATCAATGTCGTGCTTATTCTGAGTAAGTAAGTCAGAAGCTGCTTTTAAATATTTCCCGCTATTGGCAATTTGAAAGTGTTCTGCTGCTGCATCAATTAAAAGTCTATAAATTGGAATAAAGCGTGGGTGCAGCGCTTGTTGCTGGATAAGTTGCTCCATTTCTTGATCAGAGAGTGTTCCATGAGATTTGAACTTTTCAAGCAGTATCAAGTAACTTGAATAACTTTCGCTATCTATTGATTCGTTTATGTCGTTAGTGTGGTTGAGTAACTTCTGAGATTGTTGCCATGTAGTGTGAAAAATGTCGATACTGGAGTCTGTATATACTGGCCAGGTTGCTTTTTTTCTCACTTTCCAGTCTGGGGCTTGTAGTAGCTCTAAAGTGATATTGCATTGAGAGCTTTTGCAGGTTACTTCAGATCGAATGATATCTGTGGCGCCAGTAACCTGGCCGATTTTTTCAGGCGAGTCTGAATCTTGCCACTCATAGCGGTCAACCAGTTGCGTATAGGTGTCACTAAGGGCCGCTTCTTGAATGGTATTATTTAAAGATGTTAGCAAGAGGTTTACTGCTTCTTCATTTTGACTGCTAGACTGCAATAAATTTGGCGTAAGCACGGCTATATATCTAGGCTTTATGCCAAGTGATTGTGCAGTCCAGAGAGAGATAACCACAATTAAAAGAAAAACCGCTCCAGCAGCTACCGCTATGCTGACAAGCTGCGATTTTTTACTATCGGTTTCCACCAATACCGTTTCAACTCTTTTAATCGATAAGGGCTTAAACGCCGCTGCCATTTGGCTGGCTTTGGGGCGGCTGTTGGCTTTTTTGTGCAAACTTCGTTCGATGATCTCTGCGACCTCTTGGCCGCGTTCATCGCTTTCTACGTTGAATCTAAAAGGCGCAGGAGCTCGGTACAGAATGCTGTGCAGCAGCGTATCCGTGTCACTGGTGTCGCCAAAGGGATGATGCCCGCACATTAAGCTATAGGCCAATATGCCAAAGGAAAATACATCGCTCGCGGTGGTTAAATCTTCGCCCAGAGCTTGTTCTGGCGACAGTGAACCAGGGCTGCCAACAAATTCGCCGGGCAGGACTTGGCTGTCGTGAATGTTGGTGTGCTTGGGTTGGGCTTGGTGCCGAGCGATGCCGAAATCCATGATCTTCACGGCACCGTCCGAGGCAATCATGATGTTTTCGGGTTTCAGGTCTCGGTGGATAATGCCTTTAGCGTGCGCGCAGGCTAAGCCCTCCGCAATTTGCTTGAGCCAATCTAGCCGCTGCTTGAAATCTATTGCATCAGAATGCAGCTCGTCACTGTTCAGTAAGTCCAGCAGTGTGCGGCCGCACACATATTCCATCACTAAAGCGGGAACACCGTGCCAATCGATAAGGTCGTAAATTTGTACAATATTGGTGTGGTTAATTTGGGCTAGGAGTTTGGCTTCTTCTTGTACCGCTTCTACCCAGTGTTCGTTGGCGCGGTTTTGTCGAATGCATTTGATCGCAACTTTGCGGTTTAAGCGTTTGTCGTGCGCTAAATACACTACGCCCATGCCACCTTTTCCAAGAATGGATTCGACCTCGTAATTGGCGGCATTGTTTAGTGGAATTGGGTTCATGCGTGGTGTCAAATTGGGTTATTTTTATTATCCCTATGTCGTCTTGGCCCACTTCCTTGTGCTGCCAAAAAGTATGGCAGCCGGAGCAAATGCTAACTTACTGCGCTAGGCCTTGGGTTGCAACGTCAAACTTGCAACCTCCTGTCATTTAGACCATTGGCTAATAGGTATTTAGGCGTAACTTGCTATAGTGTCTGATCAATAATTAGGGTGCACAACAATTAGATCGGAGTCTATGTACATGTCAGACGTAAAAACTTACCCCATCCCCAATAATTTTGCCGATGCCCATATCACAAAAGCAAAATATGAGGCCATGTACGCTCGCTCGATAAACGAGCCGGACGCGTTTTATCGCGAACAGGCTGCACAGTTTTTAAGCTTTTCTAAGCCTTTCGACTCAGTATGCCAAGCGGATTTACACAAGGGTGAAGCCAAGTGGTTTGCCGGTGGGCAACTTAACGTGTCGGTGAATTGTATCGATCGGCATTTGCCTGCTCGTGCAAAACAAACGGCGTTTATTTGGGAGGGCGACGACCCACGTGTGGCTAAACACATTTCCTATGCAGAGTTACATGAACAGGTGTGCCGTTTAGCCAACGTCTTGCGCGCTCGCGGCGTTAAAAAAGGCGATCGCGTGTGTATTTATATGCCGATGATCCCAGAGGCGGCTTATGCCATGTTGGCGTGCGCGCGCGTTGGTGCCATTCACTCTGTGGTGTTTGGTGGTTTCTCACCTGATGCGTTGAAAGATCGGATTTTAGATTCCGACTGCAAAGTGCTGATCACCGCCGATGAAGGTTTGCGCGGCGGTAAAGCGGTGCCGTTAAAGGTCAACGCTGATAAAGCGTTAGCCGCATGCCCCAATACCCATACCTGCCTCGTGGTTAAGCGCACCGGCGGCAAGGTGGCTTGGGATGACAGCCGCGATGTGTGGTATCACGAGGCGGTGGCGAGCGCTGCGGCGCAATGCGAGCCTGAGCCCATGGATGCGGAGGACCCGCTGTTTATTTTGTATACCTCTGGTTCAACAGGTAAGCCAAAGGGCGTGCTGCACACCACCGCGGGCTACCTTCTGCACACGGCCATGAGTTTTAAATACACTTTCGATTACAAGGAGGGTGAAATTTATTGGTGTACCGCCGATGTGGGCTGGGTAACTGGGCATAGCTACATCGTTTACGGCCCCTTGTGCAACGGCGCTACCAGTTTGATGTTTGAAGGCGTGCCTACTTACCCCACGGCATCGCGCTGCTGGGAGGTTGTAGACAAACATAAGGTGAATATTTTCTACACCGCGCCAACGGCGATTCGGGCGCTAATGGGTGCCGGCAATGACTTTGTAACCAAAACCTCGCGCAAGAGCTTGCGCGTCTTAGGCACGGTTGGCGAGCCGATAAACCCGGAAGCGTGGGAGTGGTACTACCACGTGGTGGGCGAAGGTCGCTGCCCGATAGCGGATACCTGGTGGCAGACCGAAACCGGTGGCCATATGCTGACGCCACTGCCGGGTGCCATTGCCACCAAGCCTGGTTCGGCAACGTTGCCCTTCTTTGGCGTGCAACCGGTGTTGCTCGATGGCGATGGCAAGGAAATCAGCGGTGTGGGCGAGGGCAGCTTAGCCATTAAGGCGTCTTGGCCGAGCCAGATACGCTCTGTTTACGGCGATCACCAACGCATGATCGATACCTATTTCAGCACCTTCCCAGGCTATTACTTCACCGGTGACGGCGCTCGACGCGATGCCGATGGCTACTACTGGATTACGGGTCGAGTGGACGATGTGCTAAATGTCTCTGGCCACCGCATGGGTACTGCCGAGATTGAAAGCGCCCTGGTATTGCACGACAAGGTGGCGGAGGCTGCTGTGGTTGGTTGCCCACACGACATAAAGGGGCAGGGTATCTATTGCTATGTGACTTTGATGGCCGGCACCGAGCCGAGTGATACCTTGAAGAAGGAGTTGGTGGCTTTGTGCGTGAAAGAGATTGGCCCCATTGCCAAGCCCGATATTATTCAGTGGGCGCCGGGCTTGCCAAAAACCCGCTCGGGTAAAATTATGCGCCGTATCTTGCGCAAAATAGCCGCCAATGAAATTGATAGCTTAGGGGATACCTCAACCCTCGCCGACCCCTCAGTTGTTGATGAGCTGATCGAAAATCGGGCTAATCGTTAATATTTCATCTGGAATTAGCGCTTAGCCGTATTACTTTTCGCACCCTAGGGTAGCTTTTGCTGCCCGTTCTGAGGGCGGTCAAATTGACCGCCCTTTTTTTGCGCGTTACTCTTCGGTTTTCAAGTGTGCAACAGGTGTTAGACCCTGCGGAGAATTGATGTGAGTGGCGCAGGTGGCTTTGACTTTCCCCGTCCTTTTACCCAACCGTTGGTGGTTGAGGTCAGTCATATAGACGGCCTCAATCATGCCAATAACGCAGTTTATGTTCAGTGGTGTGAAGCCATCGCTTGGGCCCATTCAGAGGCCTTGGGTTTGTCCATTAGCGACTATCGACAGCTAGATAGAGCGATGGCAATCCACAAAGCGGAATACGACTACTTAAAGCCTGCGTTACTCGCCGAGCACTTAACCTTGGCCACTTGGTTAACCAGCTCGGACGGCAAGCTCAACATGACCCGCCAATTTCAGCTAATACGCGGGCAGGAAACACTGATGCGTGGGCAATGGCGCCTCGTGTGTATCGAGATGAGCAGTGGTCGCGCGCGCCGTATGCCCCCGGCCTTCCTGCAGGCCTATGAGCCGGCCTTGGTAGAGGTGACGCGTGAAGAAGGGTAGTTCGGAAGGGGATAGCTTTCAGGGCTTGATTAATGAGGTCATGCCCGATGTTCGGCCGATAAACGTGGAAGCTCGAGTCGACCTAATTAAGCCGAAACTGCCTGAAGATACCTTAAGGGCCAAGCGCGCAGAGGCCGCTAGGGCGGAGGTGGAGGAGTACAATCGGCTGAGTGGAGAGTTTATAGAGCCGGTAGACCCCCACGATATACTGGCATTCAAGCGCGCCGGCATTCAGAATGGCGTCTACCGAAATCTGCGCTTGGGTAAATACCCCATCGATGCACAGCTCGATCTCCACAACCTCACTGTGGAGCAGGCGCGGGAAGCGGTATTTGGCTTCATCGAGGAGTGTTGCAGCTACGATATCCGCACGGCCTTGATTACCCACGGCAAGGGCGAGGGGAGAAAACCGCAACCGGCGCTGTTAAAGAGTTGTATTGCGCACTGGTTGCCCCAATTAATAGAGGTTCAGGCCTTTCACTCGGCGCAAAAGCAGCACGGCGGCGTGGGTGCAACCTACTTGCTGATACGCAAGAGCGATAAACGAAAATTGGAAAATGCCGAGCAACACCACAAGCGGCGCTAACCGATCAGTTACGGAAGACTGAATAAACGAAGTAACCAGAGACAAGAATAATGACAGAAACAACAACTCAGCAGCCTCAGGCTGCTAGCGGCGAAAAGCCCAATATCACCCTGAACATCCCGGAAGTTGTGAATCTCGCCTGCAATGTGCTGCACGGTGGTTTCATTGCAAAGGGCGATGAGCACGGGAAAAAATTATTTAAACAATTGAAAGAGCAAGAAACTATGCCGGCGGGCACCATGACCGTGGCAGAAAAATTGTCTATTCAATTGTCGGTGGGCTTGGATCGTAAAGAGTTCCGCGGCCAGTTTGGCTTTCCAGTTTTCAAAGCAACCTTGCAAGCCATGCTGCAAAATATCGGGAAAGCTATTAACGCGCGCCAGGATTTGAATTTCTTAACCAGTGATACCGGCAACATCTTGATCCACAAACCCGGCGTTATCGAAAAAGACGGTGAATTCAACGTCTTGGTGTTGGTGCTAATACCCAAGCCAAATAATGAAATGAAATTGTGCTTAACGTATCTGGATCCAGATCAGTACGAGACTTTACGTAAAGCCAAAGAAGCTACTGAACCTTCCTCTAAATAAAAGAAAGCGAGATATTTTGTGACCAAGCAACTTCTAATTTATGGCAATGCCACCCCGGTTTCCAGTGAACGTCATCGCAATTGGGCTATTGATGCGACCGCAGATTTAGGCTTCGCAAAATCAGTAAATTCAGTACCCCTTATGGCGGCAGAGTTTTTCAATGCTGCTGAAACATTTCCCGTTGTGTTTACTAAAAATGGTGACACAGTCATTCCTTTGGCTGTTATGGGGGTGAAGCCTGAGACCAATCTCTTTATTAATGAAGAAGGTAAGTTCACTGGCAACTATGTGCCTGCTTTCTTTAGACGTTACCCTTTTGTATTCTCAAGCAATGATGATGGCGAAAATTTTCTCTTGTGCTTAGATGAAACTTACCCAGGCTGTAATACAGAAGGTAAAGGCGAGCGCCTGTTTGATGATGAAGGTAAGCAGACCGAATACTTAGGGAAAGTGCTTGAGTTTTTAAAAGAATACCAATTGAATTTTTCTCGCACACAAGCTTTTTGTGCTCGTTTGCTTGAATGGAACCTTTTAGAGCCGATGGAGGCTAAATTCACGCCGAAAAGCGGTGGTGAAGAAATTCGCTTGGGCGGTTTTTTAGCGGTAAATCGCGAGAAACTGAAAGCGTTAACGCCAGAGCAAATGGCTGAGCTTGTTAAGAATGATGGTATGGAACTGCTGTATACGCACTTGCAGTCGTTGCGTAAATTCCGCGAGCTAATTGCAAAAGTAGGAACGGAAGCTAAATAACATTAGCAGACATAAAAAAACCGCCTAACGGCGGTTTTTTTATGTCTATCAGCCAGCCTGTTTTAACGACGGCCGATGCCTTCATAAACAAACCCGAGTTGCTTAAGCTTTTCAGGATTATAAATATTACGACCATCAATGATCAGCGGTTGCTTTAGCTTTTGTTTCAATAGGTCAAAATCTGGCTGACGGTATTGCTTCCACTCGGTGACCAGCACCATGGCATCTGCGCCGTCTGCGGTATCGAAATGATTGGCGCAATAAACCAACAGGCCGTCTTCAATGTGCTTGGGTGCAAATTCACGCTTCGAGGTTTGCATGGCCTCTGGGTCGTGTACTTTCACGGTTGCACCGGCGGAGAGCAAGGCGTTAATCAGCGGAATCGAAGGTGCTTCGCGCATGTCGTCTGTGCCCGGTTTAAAGGCTAAGCCCCATACAGCAATCGTTTTGCCGTTGAGATCACCGATGTGACGTTGAACTTTGCTAAACAAAACCTGCTTTTGTGCCAAGTTTCTGTCTTCAACCGCATTGAGGACTTTTGCGTCAAAATTTACCGACTCAGCCATGCGCACTAAGGCCTGAACGTCCTTTGGAAAGCAAGAGCCACCGTAGCCACAGCCGGGGTAGATAAAAGAGTAGCCAATACGTGAATCCGAGCCTATGCCGTGGCGCACTTCTTCAACATCGACATTTAATTCTTCACACAGGTTGGCGATTTCATTCATAAAAGAAATCTTTGTCGCCAACATGGCATTCGCTGCATATTTGGTCATTTCTGCGTCGCGAATACCCATGTACATCACTTTGTCGTGATTGCGCGAGAAGTCCTGATAGAGGTCGCCCATGATTTGGCGCGCGCGATCGCTGTCGGCGCCAATAACGATGCGGTCTGGCTTCATAAAGTCGCTAACAGCAGCGCCTTCTTTCAAGAACTCGGGATTGCTAACCACATCGAAGGGGATATCGACACCGCGTTTATCTAACTCGGCTTGAATCGCCACGCGTACTTTGTCTGCGGTGCCAACCGGTACCGTGGATTTGTCGACAATTACGGCGTAGTTCTGAAGATTCTGACCAATTTCACGCGCTACCGCCAATACGTATTTAAGATCGGCTGAGCCGTCTTCTCCGGGAGGTGTGCCGACGGCAATGAAAAAAATGTTTGAACTGGCCATGGCTTCTGGTAGTGAAGTAGTGAATTGCAGTAGGTTGAGCTTAATACCACGCTCTACCACCGCAGCGAGATCGGGCTCGTAAATCGGAATTTGACCCTGCTTTAAACTGTCAATTTTGCGGGTATCCACATCCACGCAAGTGACCTTGTTGCCCATGTCTGCAAAACACGCGCCTGATACCAAGCCCACGTAGCCGGTTCCAACGATGGTAATATGCACGGTAGACCTCCTTGTAAGGTGTTGAATCTAAAAGAAAATTTGTTTTTAGCAGCCGGTTATTCCGCGCTAAAGCCATGCTGCAGAGCGCTTTGGTTTTGGCAGCATGGGCATGAAAAGGGCGGCAGTTTACCACGCTCTGCCGCCAGAGGGCGGATTTTGTCGCGCCAGTTTGCGGCTAATCTAGTTGGTGGGCTGGGTTAACAGAGTGGATATTATGAGGCGCGGGACTCGAAGCCTGTCACTTTATGCAGGCACATTGACTTGCGGTATTGGCTGGGTGTCATGCCTTCGGTTTTTTTAAAAATGCCATTAAATGTAGCCTTAGAGTTGAAGCCCGATTCGTACATGATGTCGAGTACGCTGGTGCTTTTATTGGCGTTCTCAGACAGTAAGCGCTTGGCTTCCTGCACGCGGTAGCCGTTGATAAATTCAAAAAAGCTGCAGCCGTAGTGGCCATTGATAACACCTGATAACGTGCGCGGCGAAACGCCGACACTGTGTGCCAAATCATCGAGCGAGAGTTCGGGGTTTGTGTAGACTTTGTTATTCAGCATAAGTGGCTCAAGTGTTTTAATGTGCGCAAAATTGAACCCTGATTTTGTTGCTCCCTTCTTAAAGTGGATAGGTTTAAAAAAAATCTGTTTCACCGCGTCGCGATGTAATTGCAATGCTAAATAAATAAAGCAGGTTAAGCATAGATAATTTTGAAGCAGACCAATATGGCCCACTGGGAATGATGACTTTGTAACCACCTGCGCGGTAAGTAACGCAGCATTAAACAGGCTGATGGACGTGTAGACCAAAAGACTATAAGCCAAGACATGCAGCCAGCTTAGTTGCCTTAGTTTCTGGTTGGATTCGGATAGATTCGCGTAACGTACCAGTAACGCGACAGAAACGATGGCTAGCGCCACCCGAAATATTTCTCTAGCTGTTTGCACAAAAAACAGCGTTACTGAAAGATCCATAATATTCATGGTTGATTGTATGTTCTCTTTTATTTCCAGAGGAAGAGAATGATAGGCAATCAGTTGATGTGATGTGTTTAGTATGAGTGGGAGTAGAAGCAACCAATCTAGGGTTTTGAATTGAAAATCTTTATCCAATTGGCTCCTGACGAGAAAATAGGCCATGGGTGCCTGTAGCCATGCTCCAAATTCAAACATATAAATGAGCGTTAAATGATGCTCGACTATCCATGGGTGAAAGCCCGCGCCGAAGTTGATCAGAATATCGAGGGGGATGGCGAAGCTGGCAAGGCAAAAGCCAAGAATAAATACTTTGTGCAGCTTCGAAGGCTGTGGCAGTTGAAGTAAAAGTATCGCGCAAATTACGCACAGCAACATGGTGCAAAGCAGCACGACATCGTGCGCATTAAATAAAACTGCATTCATTGAACACTACCTCTAGTACCAGCTCTTATTGGTGGCAAACGCTATGTGTCTGCTATGGCTTTTGAATCTGGTACGCCAGATCCTATAAAGGTCATTTAGACAATAAGATAATTGTGATGGCTTTACAAGCTGTGTGTTGGCCGTGGTTCGCACTTTTTTTAGGTGAAATTTTCATAAAAAAATAAATGCTATTCAGTTCACAAAATCGGTGGCGCACAAACAATCTTGTAAAAATGCGTGACATTTCGCCCGAATAATACTTCTGTTTCGACCCC
Source organism: Simiduia litorea (assembly GCF_042853465.1). Lineage (GTDB taxonomy): Bacteria > Pseudomonadota > Gammaproteobacteria > Pseudomonadales > Cellvibrionaceae > Simiduia > Simiduia litorea. The sequence continues at coordinate 417,245 of NZ_AP031497.1, forward strand.
TATCTGTACCTAATTGCGGAAAGTTGAACGTTTGAAATGACGCAATGCCGATGTCTAGACGACAGCTTTGTTACTCAGCGGTAGTTTGAATCGCATCAGTCGCGGAGGTTCGGACTGACAATCACGAAACTAATAAAAAAAGATTTACAGGTCAGGAGCAAAGTTATGAATAGAAAAATTTTAGGCCTTGCCATTTCCACCTTGCTAGCAGCGAGCGTTGATGCAGCGCAGGTATCGATGGCTACTAGCGGCGATTGGGGCAGTGCGTTTCAAGGCGATACAAAAATCCTCAATAATGAAACCGCGGGGGTAAATGGGTGGACCATAGAATTCGGTGCTAGCTTTCAAATAGATCAAATTTGGAACGCACGTATCATTTCCCATGTGGGTAATACCTATGTCATTGGCAACTTGGATTACAACGGTCAGATCAGTGCCGGTGAATCTGTTAGCTTTGGGTTTATTGGCTCCCCGGGTAATGCGATGCTACCTGTGGACATCGTGTTTAACGGCGGCGTAACGCCAACACCAACACCAACACCAACACCCACTCCAACACCAACACCAACACCCACTCCAACACCAACACCGACACCGACACCAACACCAACACCAACACCAACACCAACACCAACACCAACACCAACACCAACACCAACACCAACACCAACACCGACACCCACGCCGACGCCGCCAAGTAACGCCCTGCCCGGTGACGATTGGTTGAGCGTGTCAGGCAACACTATCGTCAACAAAGATGGCAAGGCAGTGTGGTTAACAGGCGCTAACTGGTTTGGCTATAACACCACCGAGCGAACTTTCCATGGCTTGTGGAGTGTCAACCTTGATGCAACGGTTAAGGCGATGGCGGATCGCGGGATCAACCTTGTGCGAGTGCCTTTTTCGACGGAAATCGTGAAGGAATGGATGGCGGGCACCTTTAAAACAGTCAACGTTAATACCCATGCCAACCCAGAACTGCTGGGCAAAAACAGCTTAGAAATTTTCGACGCCTTCTTGGCCTCATGTAAAAAGTACGGCGTCAAGGTGTTGATGGATGCCCACTCAGCAGAGGCTGATAACTCGGGACATGTGCAACCTCTGTGGACCAAAGGCAATATTACCGAAGCTGATTTTATCAATACCTGGGTTTGGTTGGCCGAGCGCTATAAGAACGACGACACCATCATTGCGTTTGACCTGGAAAATGAGCCGCATGGCAAGGCCCACAGCGATGCAGTATTCGCCAAATGGGATAACTCCACTGACGCAAATAACTGGAAGCATGTGGCGGAAAAAACCTCGAAGGCTATTTTGGCGGCCAACCCAAATATGCTGATCATGGTTGAAGGTATTGAGGTATATCCCATCGATGGCGTGAGTTGGAATTCGAAAAATGAAAAGGCTTACCACTTCAATTGGTGGGGTGGCAACTTACGGGGCGTCGCTGACCATCCTGTTCTTGTGCCGGGTCATCAAAATAAAATTATGTATTCGCCGCACGATTATGGCCCGCTAGTTTTTGCGCAAGATTGGTTCTATGCGGGCTTCTCCAAGCAAACATTGATCAATGATGTGTGGCAAGACAACTGGCTCTACATTCACACCAGTGGTACCGCACCCTTATTGATGGGTGAGTGGGGTGGCTTCCTCGACGGTGGTGACAATGAAAAGTGGATGTTAGCGATTCAATCATTGATGAATGATTACAAAATTCATCACACTTTTTGGTGCTTGAATCCAAACTCTGGCGATACCGGTGGCCTACTGAACGGCGATTGGACCTCTTGGGATGAAGCCAAGTACAACGTTTTGAAACCCGTGCTTTGGAAGAATACTAGTGGCCAATTTATTGGGTTGGATCACGAGGTGCCGCTAGGTTCCAGCGGTATCACGGTGAAAACCCATTACCTCAACGGTGGCGCAGAACCTCTTGGTTTGTAACTAACCCTTTAGTAGCAGTGCCCGCTAATTATTAGCGGGCTTTATGAGAGATTCCTTTATGAAAAAGATATTTTTAAAAACAGCGCTTTTCAGTGCAGTCGCATTGGGTGCGGTAGACGCAATGGCGGTACCAAATTATGGTGAGGCACTGCAAAAGTCGATTTATTTTTACGAAGCACAGCAAGCTGGGAAATTACCGGCGTGGAATCGTGTTGAGTGGCGTGGTGATTCGGTGTTAGCCGACGGTGCAGATGTTGGTAAAGATCTTTCCGGTGGTTGGTTCGATGCCGGTGATCACGTTAAATTCGGCTTTCCAATGGCGGCGTCTGCCACCATGTTGGCGTGGGGTGTGGTGGAGTACCCAGCGGCCTATACACAAACAGGTCAGATGACGCACATTAAAAATAATTTGCGCTTTGTCGCGGATTATTTTCTGAGTGCACACACTGCACCGAATGAATTGTATGGCCAAGTGGGCTCGGGCAGTGCGGATCACGCGTGGTGGGGTTCGCCAGAGGTTTTACATTTGACCAGCCGCGCGGCCAGCACTCGGCCGTCGTACAAAGTCGATGCGACTTGTCCCGGCTCTGACTTGGCCGGCGAAACGGCGGCCGCTTTGTCTGCCATTGCGATGGTATTTAAAACCGATGACCCGGCGTATTCTGCGAACTTAATCAGTCATGCCAAGCAGCTATATAGCTTCGCCAATACCTACAGAGGAAAGTACAGTGCTTGTATTACCGATGCGTCAGGTTTTTACAACTCGTGGAGCGGTTACAACGATGAGTTGGTGTGGTCAGCCATCTGGCTGCATCGCGCCACCGGTGAACAAAGCTATTTAGATGCAGCCGTCGCCGCTTATGACACGTTAAATACCGAGCAACAATCTACGGTTAAATCCTACAAGTGGACCCACGCTTGGGATGATAAAGGCTACGGCTCCTATGTCTTGATGGCCCAATTAACTGGAGAGGCCAAGTACAAGGCCGATGCGGAGCGCTGGCTGGACTATTGGACTACCGGCTACCAAGGCGCCAAAGTGAAATATACACCCGGCGGTTTGGCGCAGTTGGATACTTGGGGGGCGACGCGCTACGCCTCTAACACATCGTTTATCGCGCTGGTTTATTCCGACTATTTAAAATCCGTGAACCCGAGCGATGCGCGTGTTGGTACCTATTACAACTTCGCTGTTAGCCAATTGGAATACATTTTGGGCGATAACCCCATGGGTATTTCCTATCAAATTGGCACCTCGGCGAATGGTCCAAAAAATCCTCATCACCGTGGCGCGCACGGTACCTGGGCCGATAGTTTGACCGTGCCAACCGAGAGTCGCCATTTACTCGTGGGCGCGCTCGTTGGCGGCCCGGGCACAGGTGATAGTTATGTCGATGATCGTGGCGACTATATTGCCAATGAAGTGGCGACCGATTACAACTCTGGGTTCACTGGCGCTGTTGCGCGCTTGTATATGGATTTTGGTGGTTCACCCATTGCAGAGAATCAATTTCCTGCGCCAGAAGTTCGCGATCTGGAATATTTCATCGAAGCAAAAACCAATGCCACTGGTCCCCGTCACGTGGAAATATCGGCCAAGGTCTATAACCGGTCTGCATGGCCTGCTGCCAATACCGACAAGTTAAAATTCCGCTATTTTGTCGATTTAACCGCCGAGAAAGCTAAAGGTTATTCTGTATCAGACGTGAAAGTAACGGCTGCCTATAGTCAAGCGACCAGCGTTTCACAGCTAAAGCCTTGGGGTAATGCGGCGGACAATATTTATTACACCGAAATCGACTTTACCGGTGTTAATGTATTCCCCGGCGGGCAATCTGATCACAAGAAAGAAGTGCAATTCCGCCTGTCGCTGCCCACCACTGGCGACTCCGCGGATTGGGTGAACGCCGGCGATCCGTCTTGGGATAGTTACACCAACGCGGATATGCAGGCGCCAAAGATCGCGTTGTACAACAATACAACACTTATCTGGGGCTCTGAGCCAACACCACCGTGTGGCGTTGGCACCGGTATCAATTGTGCACCTAGCGCACAAAATGTGTCTGTGACCACCGAGCAAGGTGCCCCGGTTCAAGTGGCATTGTCGGCCACCGACAGCGACGGCAGCATTGCGTCTTATCAAGTGGCCAATCCAGCACATGGCAGCCTCGCGGGAACCGGTGCGGTGCGAACCTATACACCCGCAGCAGGTTTTTTTGGTGTAGACAGTTTTACCTATACCGCGACCGATAACAGTGGTGCTGTGTCAAATCAAGCGACAGTTTCCGTCACCGTAACTGAACCTGTGATGCCATCAGTTGCCATCTCTTCACCCAACAATAATGCGCAGGTATATACCGGTGCACTCGTGCCCGTGAGCTTCACGTTAGCTAACGCCGCCAGTGTAAAGGTGTTGGTGAATGGGGGTCAGGTTGCCACCGGAGTTACGGGCTCAATGGTGAATATTACTGCGCCAGCAACGACAGGCAATTTTCTCGTTGAGCTGGTTGCGCAAGATACGAGTGGTGCAGATTTAAGCGCGTCGGCAAGTGTCACGCTAAACGCTGTGACGCCGCCGGCGAATACTCCACCCGTGGCTTCATTTTCGGCAGTGAGCAGTGGTTTAACCGTCAATGTGGATGCGTCAGCATCGTCAGACGCAGACGGTGATACCTTGACTTATAGCTGGGATTTTGCCGGCGTAAGTAAGTCTGGTAAGACGGCGAGCCATACCTTTGCAGCGGCAGGAAGCTATGCAGTGCAGCTGACTGTATCCGATGGCATCGATAGTACAGTGACGAGTAAAAATGTTGCCGTTACTGCGCCTACGCCTGGTGTTAGTTGTGAATACATCGTTGCAGATCAATGGAATACAGGCTTTGTTGCCAACATTCGATTGACCAACACCACCAGTGCGCCGGTTTCAAATTGGTCGGTTACTTGGAGTTATCCTGCGGGTGTTACGCGCACCAGTGGTTGGAATGCCACGGTAGTGGGTAATAACCCCTACACCGCGACCTCTGCCGGTTGGAATAACACTATTCAACCGGGCCAGTATGTGGAGTTTGGTATGCAAGGCACTAAGCCTAATGGTCAGGCTGCGCCTGTGCCCACAGTCACTGGCGCTGTTTGCCAGTAAATGAATGGCCCAGCATATTGCTGGGCCTTTTTTATGGAGAAAACTATGTACAGTCAAATTAGAAAAGGCTTGCTGTCATCGGCCGTGATAATAACGTCGCTAGGTGTTTCTTCGATGGCGGTAGGCCATGGTCTGATGGTTGACCCACCGGCGCGCAACGCCAAGTGTGGCTTGCAAGAAAAACCCGATCAAGCCACTACCCCAGCCTGTGTCGATGCCTTTGCGAATGATGCCAATGGTGGCTATCAATTTATGAGCGTGTTAAGCCATGACGTTGGTCGCAAAGGAGTGACGCCATTGCCCGGTAATGTTTGCGGTTTTGATAGCGAAGTGTGGAATGGTGGTGCAACGCCGTGGGACACAGCGACTAACTGGCCCACCACACCCGTCGTGGCAGGTGAAAAAGTGTTTACCTGGAATATTTCTTGGGGGCCTCACTTTGATGATACCGAGGAGTTTCGCTATTGGATCACAAAGCCGGGGTTCGTTTTTGACCCGAATAAAAAATTAACCTGGGATGATTTTGAGACAGAGGCATTTTGTGCGTTGAATTACGACGACAAAAATCCTAACGCTAATCCCTTGGTTGTAGCCGATAAAGCTAACACGAGTTTTCATACCACTTGTCAATTGCCGGCGCGATCAGGACATCATGTGGTTTACGGCGAGTGGGGCAGAAATTACTTTACCTACGAGCGTTTCCATGGATGTATGGACTTGTCTTACTCCGCGGGACCAACGCCACCTAGCGCACAGAATCAATCTGTGACATTAGAGAAAAATGGCAGCGCAGCAATTACTTTAGTGGCCACCGATGCCGATGGGCAAGTAGTAGATTATACGCTAACGTCACAGCCTGCGCATGGTGTTGTTACAGGCACGGGTGCTAGCCGCGTGTACACACCAGATGTTAATTACAGCGGCGTAGATTCTTTTGCGTTTGTTGCAATTGATAACGATAACTTAAATTCTGCGCCCGCAGTGGTTTCTATTACCGTAAAAGCGGAAAACTCCGCGCCGGTGGCGAGCTTCATGTCATCGAGTAATGGTTTGGAGGCTACGCTACATGCCCATGACTCATCCGACCCAGATGGTGATACGCTGAGCTATGCGTGGAGCTTTGGCGATGGCAATGTTGGCCAAGGTGTTCATGTGGTACATGCTTATGCAGTGCCGGGTACTTATGATGTTAGCTTGACGGTTTCTGATGGAAGTTTGAATTCTACCCTTCAAAAACCTGTCACCGTGAGTGCATTGCCCAGTAGCGATATCAGCTGTGAATACGTTGTGGAAAATGAGTGGAGCACAGGAGCGGTGGCCACCATTCGAATCAATAACCGAGGCGCAAGCGCTGTGAACGACTGGACTGTCGGTTGGCAGTATAGTAACGGTAACCGAGTGGCTAGCTCGTGGAATGCTACCTTGACCGGCGCTAATCCTTACCAAGCGACGGCATTGAGTTGGAATAAAAATATTCCGTCTGGCCAAACCGCTAGCTTTGGTGTGCAAATAACCAAGGCAGCTGGCGAAACTGCCGTGCAGCCGGACTTTGTCGGCGGTGTTTGCGCACCGAATTAATGGTTATAGAAATTCTCTTCTCTAGTTGGCGAGCCTAGTGCTCGCCTTTTTTATGTGGAGATAAGAGGTGAGTGCCACGCTGGGTAAAATCGAGGCTTTACAATAATTTACACTACTAGACAAAAGCTAATTTATGTTGACTGATTGAATCACAATCTACTGTTAGATTGCCGCTTCTGAAATTTTTTTTGAGGTGGTAGTGACGATGTTCGAAATAATTCAAGCGCGGAAATGGTTGGCGCGAATCTCCCTACTTGTCCTAATGCCATTAATGTTAGTGGCTTGTCTTGATGACGACGATGACGACGATAGTAGTGTCGATGATCGCGGTTATTTACAGTTTTATAATGCCTCGCCCAATTCCTCTACGACACAACTTCGGTTAGACGATGCATTAGTTGGTTCTGCGCCTTATGGTGATGCAACGGCATTAGCGGCGATAGAGCTGGAAGATTACACCTTGACGCTCGAACGTGCCGATACGGGTGATGCAACCAACAATGTGGTTGTGGTGGAGCGAGATATTAGCATTAGCAAAAATGATTATACGCTGTGGGCTATGTTTGGCGATTTCACCGCGCCTGAATTAGTTGCCTATGACTATGAACCCGCCGATGAGTTTGACGACGAACAGTTTGAGCTATTAGCTTACAATTTCACTTCAGGTTCAAGCCAGCTAGAAATCTACTATGCGCCTGAGGATGGAAATTTTGAGGAAGCCAGTTATCTAGCGACCTTAGGCGCGAGAGAGCAATCCGCAAGCTTTGATCTCGAAGAGGGTGACTATACGTTTTACGTGATTGAGGTGGATAGTGGTGAACTTATTTTGGCAACGGCCGAGGTACCTTTCGTTGAAGCGAAAACTTATTTTATTGTATTGCGCGATGATAACGAGAGCACGGACGGAACCATTTCCTTAGATCAGGTTACTACCTCGACGTTTGTTTACAACTATACGAATGAAGATAATGTTGCCCAATTGCGTGTGTACAACAGTATTGACGAGTTGGGCTCCGTAGATGTGCTGTTGACAGGCCGTTCAGAGAACCCCAGCTTTGCTGCGCTTGACGCCGATCGTTTGTCTGAATTTCAAACTATGCCTTATGGTGACTACACCCTCGCTTTAACCGAAGTGGATAATCCTGCCGGCAAGCACCTAGAAAATAAGTTGGTTTCGCTCGCCTCAGGTGCCTCCAAAAACGTGGTGTTTTATAAGAGCACGAGCGATGTGGTCAGTGCTTTGGTCTTTACCCAAGATGTCAGAGAAAGGGTTTATGAGCACGATATTAACTTAGTAAGCTTTGCTAATAAGTTAGACGCCGATGGTGATCGCTATTTGCTTAAAGCCTATTTTGTGAACGAGGATGAAGGTGAAACCTTAGAGTCCGCTGCCCAGGTGTTAACGGGTGTTGATTTTGCAAAAGTACGCAATTTCACCTTGGTATCTGGTGACTACGCTGTCTATATCACCTACACCGATGACGATGGAGTGGAGCAAGCGCTGGTTGATGACATCTACCTCGAGTTAGAGGCGAATTCTAATTACATGTTGATAGTAGAGCCAGATAGTTCGGCCTACGGCGGTTATCGCATCAGCGTTGCCCGGTAGCTGAGGGCAGGTTATATCGAGGCCGCCCCCTGGCGGCTTTTAGTATCGATGTCTTGTTATAAGCGGCGGCGAAAGGTGATCAAAAAACGACCTAAATGGTCGTGATCTCCTTCCTAGATCACAGGCGCTTAGTAAATCCTAATAAAACTTGCTGTTTCTGAACCAAAAGGGTGTTCAGCAGTCCCAAGAGTTGGAATAATCCCCCGTTATTTAATTCTGGGTCAAAATCAGCATATGAAAACTCTTCATTCTTCTGGCCGCGGGCGTCAGTTCAGCGCCGTGTTGTTCGCTTGCTTGGCCGCATTGGTGCTCGCTGCTTGCTCGGATAGCGACAGTAATCGGCGAAAACCGGCCGCGGCTGGCTATCTGCAGTTTTACAACGCCTCGCCAAATTCGTCGACCACTGACTTTGTTATTCCTGTCGTTCCCACGACTGGCGCGCCATTTGATATCGTGTCCAAGGTTGAGTTCGGCGACGCCTCGGCCATCTCTGCCGTTTCTCCGGCTGATTATGCATTGTCTTTTGAGCGTGCCGACCCAGCTAACCCCGGCGAAAAAATTACGCTGTTTGAGCGCGATGTAACCATAGTTAAGGATGAATACAGTTTTTGGTTAATGACCGGTGACTATTCTGCGCCCGAACTAACGGAGTATCGCTATGTCCCGCCTAAGTCTTATGACAGCGGTGAGTTGGGTCTTACGGTGTTTAATGTCACGGCGGCGCGCGGTCAAATTGAATTGTATTACGTCGCTGAAGGCGGCAGTTTTGACGAGGCACAATTTTTAGTGACTCTTGGCGAGGGTGGCCAGTCGGAACCAACCACGCTTAAAGAAGGCAACTACATATTTTTCGCCGTGGATGTGGATTCTGGCAACCGGATTTTAACGACTGATGTCGTGCCTTTCGTGAAAGCAAAAACCTATTTTCTCATGTTGCGGGAAGTTGGTTTTGGCGATGGCAGTAGCATCGTACTGGATCAGGTTTCAAGCTCAAGTTTTGTCTATAGCTACTCAGATCAACTGAATCCAATAGCAACCAAACTACGCGCCTACAACAGTATTTCGGATTTAAACAGTGTTGATGTAACCCTCACTAACGCTTCTGAAACCAGCACTATTGCTGGCCTGGCGCCAAGCGCACTCAGCGATGTTATGGACCTTCAGGGCGGCGAGTACGAGGTGGTGGTAACGGCTGCGGGGAATTCGGATAGCGTACACTACACGCGCGACGATGTAGATGTGGCGGTTGGATCTAGCTCGGTATTGTTCTTCTTGGATAACGTACTGGAAACGGACGAAACGAAAGCGTTACTGGCTTTTTTGCTGCCACAATCCCAACGCCCGCGCCTGCACGAGGCCGATGTTAACTACGTTCATTTGGCGCTTAAGGAGCTTGAAGGCGAGACAGAGGACGATGCGCCAGTCGTGCAATATTTGCTGACTTTACATTTTGTTAATGAAGCCGCAGGCGAGGTTTTTGAAGCATTGGACGAGGGCGGCAATCTCGTTATTGCGCCCACAGCGCAGTATAAATTGAATAGGTTGGCCTTTGCCAGCCAGCGTAATTTCACGCTGCCAGTGGCGGACTATGTTCTGTACCTCACCTATTCAACCTCGGTTCAGACCACTAATAGCGACGGCACTATTACTACGGTAACGACCTTGCATCAATTTGGCGATTCGCTGCCATTTAATGTGCAAGCGGGCGAGAATTATTTGCTCACCTTTGAAGCAGATGTTGCGGCAACGGATGGTTACCGTTTGAAAATTAGCCAGTAGTTTTTCGACCCTTAAAAAAGGCCGCGTTTAGCGGCCTTTTTTTAAGGGTATTGAAATGAATAGCTCAGGTCTCTATATCGGTGAACCGGGCGGCATCTTGCCAGCGTTGTCGGCATCCACGGTTAATTTACCTATTTTCTGGCGCGCCAAGGCGTTTAACCATTGCCCATGACTCGTTTCTTTCGCCGCTTTTTCGTCTGAATCTTTGACGATTTGATTTAAGGTTTTCAGTGCAGCGGCCTTAACTTCCGGCGCTGCTTTCGTCGCTAGTAGCGCGCCAACTTTATTGACGAACGCGGTTTGTGTGCGTTGTTGCAGCATCAGCCCTGTGCTGGGTTTTTGGGCGATTTTTTGCCAAATGTGTTGTAGCAGGGTTTCTGCATTGGGCAGTGTTGGTGAATCCTTATGTTGCCAGTTGAGGCGCGCGAGCCGTTCTGGCGCGATGAGAATATCGAGGCTGTGATTGACGCTGGCTTCCGCTAATGTGAGTGAGTCAAAGCTCGCGCCGGTATAGCCTTGGCTGCTTTCGCGGGTTTTGCTATAGCCATAAGCTTTGGGTGGAATCAGCGCTTCAATCGCCTTAGGTAGCTGTAAAAACGCAGGGTCTAGGGTGCTTAGCAGCGCATCTATGGCCTTTAATTGTTGTGCGACGGTGACGGGTTTAAGCATCAATCCGCCGGCGTCGCCTTTAACACCATAGTTATAATCTAGCCCGCCTATCCACTTACCAGCGGCTTCAGCTTGGTAGCGATGAAAATAGTAAACTGGGACTAGTATTTCTTCGAGGTCAGAATACACACGGCTAGGCGCCAGGGCATTTTGATTGAAGTTTTCCAGTGCGACCTTGCGCAGGGCGATCACTCGATTAAGTTCCGCAACCGCATCGGCGCCATTATCCCAAAGGCTTGAGTTGGCATGGGCATCATTTGCGCTGCGGCTATCTGGGTCTGATATAAAACGAAAGCCTTGCGCGTGCGATTGATCAATAAAGTCCAGCCGCGCTTGTTGGTCGGTGAAATCACCATAGCCGTATTGAATAACGCGTTTGTCCCAGTCGCCAATATTTTCCGCGTAGGCGTTGCTTAAGGTGATTGTATTGTCGTCGGTTAACTCGAACAGTGGGTGCGGGTAATCCATCACCGAGGCTCGATCCTTATTGCTGGCGACGAAGTTGTGGGCAATGCCTAAGGTGTGGCCAATTTCATGGGCAGATAATTGGCGAATACGTGCCAGTGCCATGGCTGATTGTGCTTGGGTGTCTGCGCCCTCTGTCTTGAAGGGCGCGGTCATGCCTTGGGCAATTAAGTAATCTTGGCGTACCCGCAGTGAGCCTAGGGTTACGTGGCCTTTGATAATTTCGCCGGTGCGAGGATCGGTTAAACCATAGCCGTAAGACCAGCCACGTGTGGCCCTGTGCACCCATTGAATCACGTTGTAGCGGGCGTCTAAGGGGTCTGCATCCTCGGGTAATATTTTGATCTGGAAGGCGTCTTTAAAGCCAGCCGCTTCGAAGGCTTGATTCCACCAGCGACCGCCATCCAGTAGCGCTGTGCGCACAGGTTCGGGAGTGCCGGGGTCTAAGTAGTAAACAATGGGTTCGACCGCTTCGCTGAGTTGGGCCGACGGGTCTTTTTTGATCAATCGGTGCCGTGGAATGAAACGCTGGGTCATATCCTCTTCGATGGCGGCGGCATAGTCTTTGTATTCGAAAGACCAGAAGCCACTTTGTGGGTGAAACGGGCGCGGTGTGTAACCGGCATCTGGTAGGGCGACAAAACTGTGATGCATACGCAGGCTAATGGCATGGGCATCGGGGCTCACGTCTTGGACAAATTGACCCGGCTCTTCGCCAATAAAGCTGACGGTTGCCTCAAGTTCAGTATTGGTGGGGAAGGCTTTGGTGCGCGGCAAATAGATGGCTGAGCGCGAGCTATCCAAACGGAAATCACCTTGCTGGGTCTGCTTCAATCGACGCGCAACGCCGTGGCTATCGCGCAAGGCGAATTCTGTAGCGTCCACTAAAACATGGGAATCGTTGCTGGCAACCACCGGAAAGCCCCAAAGGACTGAGCTAGCAAAAGCTTCTTGTACCGACCGCTGTTCCAAAGCATTTGTCGTGTTGGCTCGGTAATAGGTGTTTAGCTGCCGCAGTAGCACCTTGTCCCCCACGGTTTCAAACCTGACCAGCTTGGTGTTCAGATCCATGAGTTGGCCCCTATCTAGGCCTATGTCATTGGAGCCCAACCCCTGCGGCAAGCTGAAGTAATAGATGTATTCAGGTGAGGATTTAGCGACCTCCAAATACACTTTGCCAGTATCGGGTGCGTAGTAGATGGGTATGAGGCCTGCTTGTGCCTGCATTTTCTGGGTAAAACTGGCTATGTCTTGGCTGGGTGCTGGGGCTTGGCTGCAACCGAGCAGCAGGCCAAAAATGCCGAGCGCGAGGGCTATTAATCGTGTTTTCATTGAATCCTCCGTTTACATAAAGACCCTTGGGCGAGGGTTTCCCTCAATAGCGTGCAGCCAGGGTGTTTGCCTATCGGTTGATGCAAGTCAAGGCGGTGGCCTGCGGCACCCGACACAATAGGCGCTCAATCTTGTTAGCGTTTGGGCAGTGGATATTATGATTAACAACTTTTCTGATTTGATTCGTATGGCTACAGAGCAGCAAGATGCCCAGCGTATGCTGCTACTTTTCGCATCGGCCGAGTCTGAGGGCAAAAGCCCCGATCAGCAGTCAGAGCGCGGTACTTTGTCGCCCGTCATGTGTGTAGACAAGTTGCCAACCGATATCAAAAGCTTTAAAGCCTTGGTGGCCGAGGCGGATGCTATTAGTGCCGAGTGGGATATGATGTTTGTGGCGGGTCTCAGTGGTAAAGGCCAGATCGCCCCCTCGGAAAAAGATGCCGAGCCTTATTTAAATAAGATGACCAGCGATATTAAAACCGGTCAAGATTTATCCCAGTATTTAGTTTTCGATCGCGCCGAAAACCTGTTGATGTTTGATCGCCAATAAGTATTTTTCTGACAATAAAAAGCCTTGCTCGAGCAAGGCTTTTTACGTTTTAAACGTGGTTTTTCCGTTGTTATGCACCCGGCCCGCAATCTAAGCACTTCTCCACCATCTCTGGACCAATGTGTAGTTGGTGATTCAAATCTCTTAGTGCCGTGCGCACACCTTCTTCGATGACGGGATGGTAAAAGGGTAGGTCTAAAATCTGTGGCACGGTCATGCGCATTTGTATGACCCAGGCAAGTTGATGGGCGATGTGTTCTGCCGCCGGGCCAAACATTTCAGCGCCTAACAGGAGACCTGTGCCTTGCTCGCCATAAACTCGCAATAAGCCAATGTTTTTGTGCATTACCCGCGAGCGGCCTTGGTCTTCGAAGCTGACTTCGCCGATGGCGTAACAGTGCTCGCCGCGCTGCTTAACCTGCGGCAGCGACAGCCCTACGGTTGCCATTTGCGGTTCGGTGAACACCACGCCTATGGGGGTGCGCCGCAAACCGGTGCGCACATCGGTGACATTCTTGAGCGAGCGGCCGGCGTTATCGCCCGCTGTTTTGCCTTCGTCTGCGGCTTCGTGCAAAAGCGGGATATCGTTGGATACGTCGCCGGCGATAAAGATAGAGCTCTGACCGCATTGGCCTGTGTAGCGATCGTGCAGCGGAACACCTACCGCATCGAGCGCTAAATCAGCGTTCTCTATACGTAATGGTGCCAAGTTGGCACGCCGACCCGTGGCGGCAAGGACATAGTCAAAACGTTCGCTGATGAGGCCTTTGTCTCGATGCCGATAGCGCACTTCCACGCGGCCCTGTTGATTAGATACTTGCTCGACCTTTGCGGCCGAATCGAGATAGAACTCTTGGTTAAACTGTGCGTGAGCGTAGTCGCGGATCTTGTCGTCTTGTAGCGGCCCAAGGCTTCCTGAAGCGCCGAACATGGCCACTCTCACGCCTAGGCGCGACAGCGCTTGGCCCAGCTCAAGGCCGATGACGCCGGGGCCAAAAACGGCCACTGACTCAGGTAGATCGTCGAGCTCGAACAGATCGTCATTAATCAACAGTTTGTCGCCTGCGGCCTTTAAAAAGTCGGGCACGAAGGGCGATGATCCGGTGGCAATCACGATGCGCTGCGCATCAATTCTGAGCACTGTTCCGTCGGCTTGTTGTACCTCTAATTGCTGCTGGTTCACGAAGCTGGCATAGCCCGAAATTTTGTGTTGCGCGGGGAAGCTATCGACAGATTTCACCACGAAACCGGCAAACCGGTCGCGCTCCTTTTGCACCCGTTGCATTACTTTTTTACCATCAATTTTTGGCGCCGTATAGTCCACACCAAATACGCCGTTATGACTTGCGTGATGCGCGTGTTCCGCGGCGGCAATTAACAGTTTGCTAGGCATGCAACCGACGCGGGCACAGGTTGTGCCATGCGGACCGCCTTCGATCAGTATGACCTTGTTGGTATGTTCGCGCGCGGCGCGGTAAGCGGCTAGGCCTGCGGTGCCCGCGCCGATAATCGCGACATCTGTGCTGAGGGTTTGCATTATTAACTCCGGTTAATAAAGGAAAAGGTTCAGGGTTAAGTGGCTTTACCTTGCTTGGGTAGTATCCGCCTGCCCTATGGATGCAGGTGCAGGCGGATTGTTCCAAGTGTGTGCATTAATGCTTAGGCTTTTTTGAAGTAAGCTTCTAACTCGTCGGCACCACCTATGTGCTTGCCGTTAATATAAACCTGCGGCGTGGTACCTCGGCCGGTAATCGCATTGAGCGATGCATAGCTTAGGCCATGGCTGCCAAGGGCGACTTCCTCGTAATCGAAGCCTTTGTTGGTCAGCAGCTGTTTGGCGCGCTTGCAGTGCGGGCAACCGGGCTTGGTAAATACACTGACGCGATCTGGCTTTTTGGCGCTTGGGTTAATGAAATCGAGCATGGTGTCTGCGTCAGATACTTCAAAGGGGTCGCCGGCCTTTTCTGGCTCGATGAACATCTTTTCAATGGTGCCGTCGTTGACTAGCATCGAATAGCGCCAGGAGCGTTTGCCGAAGCCTAAGTCCTCTTTATCCACCAGCATACCCATGCCGGCGCTGAAGTGGCCATTGCCGTCTGGCAATAGCGTGATGTTGGCAGCGTCTAAGTCTTTGCCCCAAGCTTCCATGACGAAGCTGTCATTGACACTTAGGCAAATGAGATCATCAATTCCGTTCGCTTTTAATGTTGGTGCTAGTTCGTTATAACGCGGTAAGTGTGTGGTCGAGCAAGTGGGGGTGAACGCGCCGGGTAAGGCGAACAACACCACGCGTTTGCCTTTGAAAATATCTTCAGTGGTGATGGATTTCCACTCGCCCTCGACACGGGTGCGGAAAGTAACGTCGGGAACCTTGTGGCCTTCTTTACTGGCTAACATGTTTAACTCCTGTTTAGGCTGGGGTGATTATTCGATCAACAGGGGCTAGTATGGTTACTTTGCTTTTATTGGTAAAATCAATTGATTGAATTGAACTGATAGCTTATGGCTATTTATAGCTATTAAGTGGTTCGCTGCCATAAAATTTTACAATCGTACGTTTGTCGCGAGATTACTGGTGTGCTTAAGGAAAGTTGGTTCGATAGCCATTGCCATCTAGATATGCCCGCTTTCGATGCCGTGCGCGCGGCGCGTTGGTCCGCTGCGCAAGCGCGTGGTGTGGCTGGGGCCCTCATTCCAGGCTTAGAGCCAGCACAGTGGTTGCGAGCACAAGCGTGTGCGGCAAGTCTGGGGACAGGTAGTTATTGGTCTATCGGCTTGCACCCCTGGTGGATAGCAAAGCAACCGACCACATTAACGCCACAGCTGCTGGCTGAGGCCTTGTCCGCTCATTATTCTAGCGCAGGCTGCGTTGCCATTGGCGAGTGCGGGTTAGATGGTGCGATCGAGTTGCCATTAGCGCAACAAGTGCCTTGGCTTGAGAGCCAATTGGCCTTTGCGCAAGATAAAGCTTTGCCGGTAATTTTGCATCAGCATAGAGCGCACAATCAGTTGCTTGAGGTGCTGAATCGCTACCCTGGAGTGATAGGGGTTGTGCACGGTTTTAGCGGGAGTCTTGCGATGGCTGAGGAATATATTCGCCGAGGATTGTTGTTGGGCATTGGCGGTGTGGTCACCTACCCGCGTGCCAGCAAAACTCGCGCGACGGTTCAAGCGCTGCCGGCCGAGAGTTTTCTTTTGGAAACCGATGCACCATCGATGCCCGTGTACGGGCGCCAAGGGGCTGATAATCGGCCTGAATATTTAGGGGAGATTGCGCAAGCGGTGGCGCAGCTGCGCGGTGAATCGCTGGCGCAGTTGGCGACGCGTATGCGCGCCAATGGCCAGCGATTATTTGGGATTTAGGGACGCGTTTACCGAATAAGCGCAACCAAAACCACCGTCACAATTACTTTTTGATGCCTTCAACATTTAGCCAAAGCTTTACCGTTTCAGACGCTGGGCCTAGGTTGTACGTTAAACCAAACTCTGAAGGCTTAAGCGTAATTTCGCCGGAAAAACCCGCGCGGTAGCCACCCCATGGGTCTTTTCCTTCACCTACTTTGGACACTGCGATGGTAATCGGTTTGGTTACGCCATTGAAGGTTAAGTTACCTTCGAGGTCGAATTTATCGGCGCTAGCATTTTTCACGCCGGTGCTGACGAAAGTGGCGGTTGGGTGTTTGTCGGTGTTTAAAAAGTCTTTACTGCGAATATGCTTATCGCGCTCCGCGTGATTTGAATCGACGCTGGCGACATTAATTTCCACGTTAATCTTACTGGCTTCAGGTTTAGCGGCATCGTAACTAAATTCGCCGCTGAATTCGTTGAAGCGACCGGTGAGCCAGCTATAGCCAAGGTGCTGAATGGCAAAATTGACACTGGCGTGGGCACCTTTGGTGTCGATCACATAATCGGCTGCTTGCGCACTGGTGGCGGCTAACCATAAGCCGGCAGCCGCGAGTAGGCCTCGGCACAACAGCTTAGGTTTTGCGTTTATTGCGTTGTACTTTGTCATCATCAGTTTCCTTTTGGTGAGTGTTAGCGGGACTAGGGTTAGTGAGTTTTGTTGAACGGCAGCATGCGCTTCAAGGTTTGATCCTTTTGAATAAAGTGATGCATAAAGGCAGCGCCGGCATGAAGTACAACAAGGGCTATCAATAGCCAGGCGCCCCATTCGTGCAATAGTCCAGCTCTATCTACGTTGGTGCTGCTTAATTGGATGCTAGACGGTACCGCAAACCAGTCGAAAAAGCTCGCGCCTGCACCCTCTGCGCTGGTCATCAGGTAACCGGTCAGCGCAAGCAGTGTGAGTAAGCTTAACAGCGCCCATTTTAAGGCTAGCGCTAACTGCTGCTGCCATTTAGGTGAGCCTGCAATGGCTTGCGGTGAGTTTTGCCATAGGCGCCACAGAATTCTTATCGCCGTTAAGCCAAACAGGAGTATGCCTAAGCTGATGTGGAGCGCGGGCGCTTGATGGTAGTAGTTGTCGTAATAACTGAGCTCCACCATCCAAATACCTAAGCCAAATAATGCAAGGGTTAACACGGCACTGCTCCAGTGCAAGCATTGGCTGAGGGTGCCATATCGATCAGTGGAGTCTTTTAGCATGGCTGGGAGCCTTTTTTCTAATGGGTAGCGCGTTGGTACTGTTGATTGGCTAGTGTAGGATAGCCTGCTTTACATTGGCATCTTGTTTGGAGACATGTCGAAAGCTTATGGACTCTTCGGCACTGATCAGTGAATTTAGCAACGTTGATTGGGTTGCCTTATCGCGTGCCCGCAACTGGCAGGCAAAATACAAGATGTTGATGACTTGGGGCAACAGTCTAAGCGTTAAGCCGTGGCTGCGGCAAGACGAATACCTTGTGCGCGGTTGCGACACGTCACTTTGGTTATTTAGCATAGAGCGTGAGTGTCGATTATATTTCGCCGTGGATGGGGACTCGCGCATCATCAAGGGTTTGGCGGCGTTGCTGTTGGCGCACGTTGATGGTGCAACCAAAGTGGATATTGTGGCGATGGATTTGCCGCATTTATTGAATCGGTTTCAGTTGGATCATCACTTGGCGCCGTCGCGTAATAATGGTTTTGCTGCGCTGGTCAATCGCGTGCTCCTGTCTGCACAGTCGCCTAACGTGTAGTTTTCGCTAAAAATCGCTCAATGGCGCGCGAACAGGCAATAAAACCAAAGCTGGCCGTGACCATTGTCACCGCACCTAGGCCGCCGCCACAGTCCAGTTTAACCTCTGCACCGAGCGCCGATTTATTTTCGCAAATGCCGCCGTCGGGCGTGGGGAATTTTAACTGTTCGGTGGAGTAGATGGCCTCAATGGAAAAGTTTCTTTTTGGGTTGCGAGAGAAATTATAATTCCGGCGCAAATTGTTGCGCGTGCGCGCTAGTAGTGGGTCGTTAGTGGTTTTGGCAAGATCTAGCGATGTAATTTGGCGCGGGTCACGTTTTCCGCCGGACGAACCGACGGTAATAACAGTGAGTTTTATGCGTTTGCAATAACCGATAACGGCTGCCTTCACATGTGCTGAGTCGATACAGTCGATGACCACATCTTGATGATTATTCAACAGCTCCGCCACATTTTCCGGTTCGATAAAGTCGTCGATAATCTGCACATTGATATCGGGGTTTATGCCCCGCAAGCGCTCGGCAATAACTGCCGATTTTGGCTGCCCGACGGTACTGGCGAGGGTGTGGAGTTGTCGATTGGTATTGGTGACGCACACCTCATCCATGTCGATAAGGGTAATCTGGCCTATACCTGTGCGCGCTAAGGCTTCTGCGGCCCAAGAGCCAACACCACCAATGCCAATGACCACAAAGTGTGCGCCGGCGAGCCGAGTTAAGGCGTCCATACCGTACAGACGAGCGATGCCGCCGAAGCGCTGTAAGTAGGCGGAGGGGAGTTGTACTTCGGTCATGAGAATCAAGGGCTGGAAAAACCGCCATTATAGCGCGATACCAGGATGGCTCAATCGTTAGCCTTATTCTCCGATGATGGATAGCTGTAATTGCTCTAACTGTAAAAGGCGGTAGTGCTCGGCAATTACCTGAGATTCGAAAGCTGTGTTATCTAGATTGCGCAGAACATTTTGGTCTCGGGTTTCACTCACGATGGTGAGCTCTTGCCAATGGATTGTTGAGCAATCGGTTTGACTCGAAGCCATGGTGCGCTGGTAGTTCAATTCGTAGCTGCAAATAAAATCGGCTAACGGCAGTTCAAAGTCTAACGGCCGGCCCCATTCGCTGGGTGCGATAGAGAGTTGATAGTCTTTCCGCCAGCGGCCTTGCTTGGCGTCTGGCTCGCTCCAAAAGGTCATTAATAGATGCGCTTTATTGTCATCAAAGTTTGCCAAATCTAACGCTTTGAAATTGTTTTGATACCAAGTTTGTCGTTGTTCAGGGGTGGGTATGTCGGTGTGTTCGCGGGCAATCAACAAGCCGATCTTGAGCGCTGCGTTGCGTTGTGCGGTGGCACTTTGTTCAAGCCTCACGGTCAAGCCGTTGGTGTGTTGTTGGTGCCAATCCGCTAGCTTTTTCAGTAGCCGAATACGATAACCCGATGCGTCTGACGACAGGCTGAAGGGCCTGTAATGTTGGCTTGGATCTGGCGCCAAGTCTTTGGCCTGCGCTTGATGAAACCAGTAGCTGGGCGTGAGCTGCGGGGTTGGATCGCTCGCAGACAGGTTTTGGCTAAAGCCGATGAGGGCGAGGATTATTAGGTGCTTGTTAACGAGTGCCGCGAGTCTTTTCATGGCCGGAGTGTGATCCATAACAAACCGGCTGTAAATTGCGCTCGGCTTGTTATGGGGTAAACATGCGTTTCTGACGGCTAGATGAAATCGTTTTCCTGCACTTCGATAATGGTGGGTAAATCTGTAGCTTGTGCGTGCAGGAGCGCCGATTTCAATTCCTGTAAATTCTTGGCTCTTACACCTTGGCAACCATAAGCCTCGGCAATCTTTATAAAGTCGGGCGCATAGATATCGCAGGCTATGGGCTCCATACCGGCATCGCGAAAGTTCATCGCAATCATTTCATAACAACTGTTGTGCCAAATGATAATGCAAACGGGTATTTTTGCCTCGACGGCGGTGGCTAATTCGTTGAGCGAAAATTGAATGCCTCCGTCGCCGAGTAAGCCAATTACGGGCCTATCGGGTGAGCCTAGGCGCGCACCAAAGGCAGCCGGCAATGCCCAGCCTAAAGTGCCGTAACCAGTCGCGGCAGAGCCAAAACTGCGCGGGACGGTGGCGTCAAATTGATTGGCTGCATAGTAGGCTGGCTGTGTTGAGTCGCCCATGATGATTGCGGCCGGTAGAGCCTCTAACAGGCTATCGAGAAATGCTTGGTAGCCCGGATGTATCTCCTGTAGATGTTTTTTCTTAGCCTCGGCAACCCGTTGCTTAGCATCTTCCATGCGCGTTTCGGTGTTGATGAGTTTGGTCGTTAACGCTTGAGCAAACTCACTCGCGTCGGAGTGTATAGCAAGGCTGGGCTTACAGTTTCGCGTTAACTGATCAGCGGCAATATCGACCCGAACCAGTGCGCCGGGTATGGTGAAATCGCCCTGAAAGAAAAAGTCGTAATCGGTTTCGGAGAGTTCGGTACCGATGGCGAGTATCACATCAGATTGCTCGAACTCATGCCGGATGGAGGCAAACGAAGGGTTTGAGCCTAATAATAGGGGGTGATCTGGCGGCAGTAAGCCTTTGGCGTTGTGCGTTAAGCTAACTGGCGCTTGTAATTGTTCTGCAAGGGCCAATACCGCAGCTTGCGCATCGGCACAGCCGCCACCTAGCGCCAATAGTGGCCGTTTAGCTCGATTGAGTAGCGCGGCGGCTTGCTCGACACTGCGGGAGTGAGCGGAAGGCTTGTGGGGCAGTGGCCAAACCTCTAGCGGCACATGATCGGCCGGCGCCGTTATCACGTCCAAAGGCAGAGTTAAATGCACTGGCCCGGGCCTTTCGCTGGCGAAGATGGCAAACGTTCGCGCCATTACCTTGGGCAGTTCTTCGGGTCGGGTGAGGGTGTGCGCCCAGCGCGAGCACTCAGCCATAGCTGCCTGTAGGTTGCGGGTCTCGTGTAATCGGCCTTCGCCCAAACCGCGCTGCCAGGTGTTGTTGTCCGCCGAGATCACCAACATGGGTTGGGAGTCTTGTAGGGCTTGCCCCATGGCGCCGCTAATATTGAGTGCGCCTGGGCCGGAAACGGTAATGCAGGCGGCAGGCTTACCCGTCACTCGCGCATAGCCGTCGGCCATAAAGCCTGCGCCTTGTTCGTGCCGAGGGGTAACGTGGCGAATGTTAGTTTGTGGTAAGCCGCGGTACAGCTCAATGGTATGGGTGCCGGGAATGCCGAAGGCTACTTCAATGCCATAGGCGGCAAGATATTTTGCCAGTAGTTCGCCGCAGGTTTGCATGGGGTTCTCCTATTTGATGCTCCAAGCATAGTGAGCTTGGGCTCAATAGGAAAATGAGTTAATCGTATGAGTTCATGCGAAAAATGATACTAGTAGCGCTGCTACCAACCATCGTCTTGGTTGGCGCTATCGATTGGCGGTGGGGTAACAGTTGGGCGCTCGTCCCGAGGCAAGGGAGAAATTTCAACATGACTCATAAAATCATCGCAGATTTGCTCGAGTAGTGCGTCTCTGGCAATCAGTTCATCAGGGCTTTGCGCGGTGAACCCGTTGAACCGAAAGTCAAACTTGATGGCGACTCCCTCACCTGCGGGGGCGTAGTTGACTATCGGTGTTATGCCGCTTAAATGACAACCGGCCTGAGCTTGGTAATAGGGCATTTCCCCCCCTTTCCTAGCCACTTGGTGTTGTGACTTCGGATAGGGAATTCTTTTATACATCGGTGATTCTTCGTGAACTAGTATAGAGTCTGCATCTCCACGATTATAAAAATTTCGCTCTAAATTTTTATATTCTTCAGAGATGTGAGTGGATAAATTGCTGTGATTTTTTAGTGGGTTTTTGCTTGAGAGAATTAGTCTTATATCAACAAACACTTCTCCAGCTAGAGCTTCTATATTTCTAAGCTTACATGGCCAGTTAAGCGAGCAAACTGGCGGACTTTTTACTTCCGTAATGCCTTCTCTAAAGTATCTATTTTCCAGATCTCTGGTGCTTACTTTATCAGGGTAATACTCGCCAAAGCCAGGGAGAAGAAAGAAAAGGCAATAGTTTCCCGCAACGACTTGCATCAATTGCGGGCTTGCATTTTGGTAAACATCTTCGATGATCATTTGCCTTGCCATTTACCAAGTAGGTTTGCTTGTCTTGCTGCTGTTATAAAGTTACTCTTTGAGTGACTAAGCGCCCCACCGACTGATAGCGCTACGCTAGAGACATTTGTTTTTTCTGTTATTTCCGACGCATTCTCTGGTCTGCCTATGCTTCTCAATATGCTGGAAATTTCGTTTCGCACTTTAGTAAGTGTGATGGTTGATCTTCTAGACGTAATTTGCACGGGGGACTTGGATAGCTTCGCATTTTTTGCAGCCAGTTGACTTATCGTTGATGTAATTGCCGTGTCAGGGTCAATAAACTCAAAGCCGAGTTTATCTAAATGACCTTTTACAAGCGTTAGTGATTTATCCAGTATTCTACTGGAACTATCAAATACTCTAATTTTAGTGAAGGAGCCACTTTTATTTATCATCGCCTGTTGAGTTTTTTGTAATATCTTCGCTAGCTCGACAATTGATTGAGACTCGTTAAATAATTTTTGAGCAGGGGTTATCCAAGTTCCATGTTTATCTATGTCATAACTCGGTGAAAAAAATAGTTCATATGATATTGAATTCCAGCCATCTGCCTCCGCGTAGGGTTTGAACCGATTGGTAAGGTTGTCAATCGATTGGTCCGATCCGATGAAAGCCTGCTCTAGAGCAAAAAAATCAGTATTATTTGCTCTGACGATT
This sequence comes from Simiduia litorea, assembly GCF_042853465.1. Classification (GTDB taxonomy): domain Bacteria; phylum Pseudomonadota; class Gammaproteobacteria; order Pseudomonadales; family Cellvibrionaceae; genus Simiduia; species Simiduia litorea. The sequence goes on from NZ_AP031497.1 coordinate 440,256, forward strand.
CCGTTCTGATATCGGTATAAACCTGGTTTATCTTTGTTGTTGGTAATACTACCTACATTCGTTATATAGATTCCGCCGGATTTGTTACCAGTGGCCTGTGTAATGTAATAATGAACCTCCACTTTAGCCATTAAACATTTATGACTATTAGCTATGTCTTTATTTTGATGGCTGTTTATACCTCCGCCCAAAGCCCGTAGCTGTTCAATTTTTTTCACCACTTCTAGGCCGGCAAAGCTGCTTATGTCCACAGCGGCGAGAAAATCGGGCAGTAATTGTGCGTCAATATACACTGGGCGCCCGCAACGGCCGTCGGTATTTTGAGAGAAGTGAATAAAACGGCGATGGGTATTCTTGTGCGGCTGTTGGGCTATGTGGCCCAAGCTTGCGAGTCCATTCATGATGCGTTCCATGCAGTATCAATGTGAGCTGGGCATTATATTTAGCGCCTGCATGATTGCCTAGGAAATCAGTCGCAAACCGTACGGGTGTCCCGATCTATTTTTGACGGCGTGAGACTTAGGTTTATTCACTCAAAGTAATTACAAAGTATGAGGTCTGATTAGTGACTAATACCATGGCCTGTTTTTGACCTATCCCAGCTCAAAAAGTGCTATTTTAGTTGCGGTTCAGTAGGACTTTTACGTTCTTTTTTGGTGCTTCGAATAACCATAAAAATAAAACTGTTATTGGGGTTGTTCCGAGTCTTATTGGCATGGAATATGGTTCACCCGACTATTTCCAGCTGGTAGATTCCGGCCTGTTTTGCGGTCATTTTTCAGGTACGGTTTTTCTCAAATTGCATTTGGTTGAATGCCACAAGCGTTCTTCAATTGTTTACCGTTGTCCAAGGAGTTGGCTAAATGAAGAAATTGCCTCTATCTGCGCTCGGCAAGTCCGTCGCGCTATGTCTATCTTGTTCCGTGGCTGCGCTGGCGGGTGCTCAAGCACTCGATCCCGCAAAGCTTTCCTTAGAGCGAGCTGCGCTCGATGTTAAACAGGCCCCTATTGCCGCCGGTAAAAATCGCTTAGAGATTTTTGTTGAGCTGGAAAGTGCCTCTGTGGCGGGGTTTGTGGTTGAAGAGCTAGAAGCAACCGATACAGAGCCGAGCCGAGACCGGCAGTTGCAACAGGCTGAAAAGATTGCCGTTGAGCAAGCTCAGTTCCGCGCCAAAATGAAGAAACTTGGCGCCACGGAGGTTAAAACCTTTCGCGCAGGCGTAAACGGCAGCAAATGGCTGGTAGACCGTAGCGATTTGGCGGCCATTCAGTCTCTGGTGGGTGTTAAGCGGGTCATGCGTGTACCGCACCACAAGTTGATGAACAGTGTTTCGGTTCCTTGGGTGGGCGCAACAGATGCTTGGGACTTAGGTTTCAGCGGCGCGGGTAAAAAGATTGCTGTAATCGATACCGGTGTTGATTACGTGCACCAAAACTTTGGCGGAAATGGTGATTACACCGGTATTGACCCTTCGTCGGTCATTCCAGGTTCCTTCCCCACAGCAAAAGTCACCCTGGGTTATGATTTTGCGGGTGCTAACTACGACGCTGGCGGTGATACAGAAGAGCAGACAGTTCCCCAGCCAGATGACAACCCAATGGACTATCAGGGCCATGGTACACATGTTGCCGGCTCTGCTGCAGGCAATGGCGTTGAAGGTAAGGTTGGCCCTGGCGTCGCAAAAGATGCCGAGATTTGGGCGCTTAAAGTATTTGGTGACAATGGTGGTTCGACCTCGTTAACAGTTGACGCCATTGAATTCGCTCTAGATCCAAACGGTGATGGTAGCGTTGATGATCGCGCCGATGTGATTAACATGAGCTTGGGCTCCGATTTCGGTAGCCCAGATGACCCATCTTCAGTGGCGGCCGACAATGCCGCTAGCATGGGTGTTGTGGTTGTGGTTGCTGCCGGTAACTCAGGTAACGGCGTGCCTTATGTGCACGGTGCTCCAGCCGCAGGCAAGAAAACCATTTCTGTGGCAGCTACCGTTGCCGGTGGCGCCAATGAGTTTGCTGTGCACGTCAACAGTGACATCGTTGGCGGTGACTACAACGCCGCTTATTCAGGTATTTCTCCCGCGCTCATAGAGGGCAGTCCAATTTCTGGCGCGATGGAAATTGCCAGCCCACTTAACGCCTGTACGCCGCTGGCCAATAACATGACCGATAAGGTTGCGTTTTTACAGCGTGGCGGGTGTTCCTTCTCCATTAAATTGCAAAATGCCTTAGATGCAGGCGCCAACGCTGCGGTGGTCTTCAACAACGCAGCGGGTGCTCCGATCATTATGGGTGGCACACCAGTGGATTTGGCCGCTGCAATGATTTCATTGGAAAACGGAACGCTCATTTATAACGCCATAACCGGTGGCGACATGCCGGAAGGCGTGTTGGATGCTGCTAACTATGTGCCATTCCCGGACAACGATGACACCTTAGCGGGTTTCAGTTCCCGTGGTCCAAACAATGGTGGCTCTGATTTCAAACCTGACTTGGCAGCGCCAGGCGTGGGTATTTCATCCGCAGCGACTCAGTCGGGTGATGGCGCTGTAAGTTTGAGCGGTACCTCGATGGCTACGCCGCATGTTGCGGGCGCTGCAGCCGTGTTGCTGCAAAAGTTCCCGAACTTGAAGCCAAAAGCCATTAAAGCCATGTTGCAGAACTCCTCTCACTCTGCAAATGCCGGAGGCCCGGGTTCTAATACACCTTATCCGTTGACGCTTCAGGGTACTGGTGTCATCAACGTTGCAGACGCGGCAAAACTGAGCAGCATTGCCATACCTGGTGCTATTAGCTTTGGTCGTATTAACGAGGATCGCGATACACGCGCTCACGAGTTGGTGATGTTGAAGAATATGTCTTCTTCCAGCCGCACCTTCAATGTGACTCATGTGCCGAATCGTGAGGTTTCAGGTGTTTCACTGCAATTCCCTAACCGCGTACACATGGGCCGCAATAGTAAGCGCCCAGTGTTGGTGAGCATGAAAGTGGATGCATCTGAGTTGCCGGCAGATAACGGTTACCTTAGCCAAACGGAAGTCGATGGCTGGTTAGTGTTCGACGACGGTGAGGATAAGCTGACCGTAGGTTACTTGGCAGTTGTTGATCCCGCCTCGCGTATTCGTGCGCAGGAAGATCGCCGTGGTAACTTTACGCTGCGCAACCAAGGTCAGGGTATGGGTATAGCCGAAGGCTTCACCTTAGCGGGTAAGGATGGTTTATTCCTTGATGGCACCTCTAATGCCATTAAAGCCTTGGGTTATCGCACCGCAGATTTCGGCGGTACGCCAGTGGTTCAGTTTGGTTTAGCGACTGAGCGCCCTTGGAACAACCTGTCACAGCTCTACACCGCAATGTACATCGATACCGATGAAGATGGTTTGGATGATTACATTCTGTATAGCTATGACCAAGGCTGGTTGACCGGTGCTAGCGATGCGAGTGGCAATATGGTGACTGCGCTGCAAAACCTCAACACCGGTAGCTTCGTGCTGGAATACAACGTTGTGAATGACTACAACGATACCAGTGCGGTACATACCGTCGATATGTATGGCGACTACGGCTTCTTAACTGAGGGCGATACGACCTTTAACTATTGGTTAGAAAGTCATAGTCAAACCGATGGCGACAGTGTTGACGTGCAGTACGGTAGCATCGATCTTGCCAATGAAATCATCGTGGATCAGCCGTCAGTGGTTGTTGAGGCACGGGATAAGGTGAAAATTGAAAGGCTATCAGGTACTGGCAAATACATGTGGTTACTGCCAAACGATGAAGCGCGTCGTCAGCTAGAGATTGAGTAATTTAGCTAAAACGGGTCTTAGGGTGTTAAGAACCGTTACTGACGACAAAATGATGTAACTATTGGCCCCGCATTGCGGGGCCTTTTTATTTTTGGGTTAGGACTTTCGAACAGCTGCAGACTTTTGTCATATACTGCACTCAGGTTCATTTTCGCGCCAAATCGAGTCAAAAGAATGCTTGTCAGCTTGTTAACCATCATCAAGAGTCGAATGGCTCGCATCGCCGTCCTGGTGCTTTTGTGGGGTGGCCAGTTCTTCACCCAGCAGGCCGTTGCTGACCAAGCAGAGCTTGAGCAGCGCTCGATTGACGCACAGTTTATCGAGTTGGAAAACTCAGAGCTGATCGGTGGGCGCGATATCTACCTAGAGCGCTTGGCATTATTAAAGGCTCGTTTAGACCCCAGCAACCCTGCGCAGCAAATGCGCTACCGTCAGCTTGCCTGTTGGTATCAACCAGAAGAGACAGCGGCGCAAGTTCAGGCCGCCATTACCAATGCGAGTGCTTGGATGCTCGAAGCCTCAGCGATGAGGAATATTACTGCAGAAGCCGATTTCCAATTATGTAGAGGTTGGTTTCGCCAGTTTGGTAACGATATGGCTGGCGCGAAAATGGACTTTGAAAGTGCGCTGAAAATAGCTGAAATGGCAGAGAACCGCCGATTAATTGCCGATGCATTAAGTAGCCGAGGCGAGCTGCTTAGCAACCAAGGTGATCTCGCGTTGGCGCTGGAAGACTTGCAAGTCGCTTATCAGATGTACCACCTGCTCGGTAATCGCTATTGGTCAGCATATTCTCTCTCGATGGTGGCCAATACCTATCGACGCATGGGTGATTTAAGTCGGGCTAAAACATTGCTAGAGGAAGTTGTCGATCTCTATCAATCTCGCGGCGACTTGGAAAGCGTCATGGATTCGAATTACATTCTAGCTCTCACCTATGATGACTTGGGCGAGTATGCTCGAGCACTCGCCATCTATATGGATGTCTTAAAATATTACCAAAACAAAGGCTTGGCGCATGGCCAGCTTACGAGTTATATCGCGATTGCAGATAATCGACTTCGCGCAGAGGATACAGCTGCAGCGGCAAGTGCATTGTTGAGTGCAGAGCCTTTACTTGATAAAGACTACGATGCATCCAGCTGGGCACTCTGGCATCTCTTTAGCGCCTATCTTGATGTCGCAAATAAAAATTTTACTGATGCGTTAGTGCACTTAGATAATGCGTCCCCGATTGTTGTTGCTCTAGATAACAACCGATATTTAAGTTGGGTGCAAAAATTACAAGCGGATGTTTACGGTGCACTGGGGCGCTGGCAAGAAGCATTTGAAGCTTTGCAGTCCTACCAAGCTACAAGCGATCTGCTGTCTTCCAAATTGCGTGATCAAACTAGCACGCGTATGCGAATCGAATTTGATACGGCAAGAAAAGAAGCCGAAAACCAGGCATTGAAATCTGAGCAGGCGGTGCGCGAGTCGAGAGTTCTAGCGCTGCAAGAAAAGCGACGTTGGCAAATCGCGGTGATTTCTTTGTCGATGGTAGTGCTGGCTTTTCTTACCTTGTTTGGCGTGCGACAGTGGCGCCGTTCGCAACGCTTGCACATTATGGCTATGACGGATGAGTTGACGCGCTTACCAAACCGCAGAAGTATCTATACCTGCGGTAACGCCGAGCTTGAGTTGGCTCGACGTCAAAATGCCGCTTTTAGCATTATCGTTTTCGATGTAGATCATTTTAAGCGGATTAATGATACTTGGGGGCATAATATTGGCGACCGAGTTCTACAGAAAATAGCAGAGTATGCGCAGTTGGCATTACGCAAGGACGACAAAATCGGGCGCACCGGTGGCGAAGAGTTTTTAGCGATATTGCCAGGCGCGGATACAGAGCAGGCTGTTGAAGTTGCGCAGCGCTTGTGCGCTTGCGTAGAAGAAATGGATATGCGAGCAGTCGCTGACGATCTGGCGATTACAATCAGTTTGGGTGTTGCACAATTGAAAGATTCGGACAGGGATCTGTCGAAATTAATGCAACGAGCCGACAGTGCACTCTATATGGCGAAACACGCGGGCAGAAATAGGGTAGAAGTGGCGGCCGATTAACGGAATTATATAGCGGTCGGACCAGTAACCAGAGCGTCTCTCTGGTTACACGGCCAAAATTGCATGGTTCAAGCCACCGCTCTTACCTTCACTTTTTCAGGCGCAGTCAGTTTTTCCTGCAACGGCTTGGCCGCGGGGTTGCTGTGGCGCTTGTGTAAAAATTCCAGAACTTGGGCGCGATATTGATTGTATTGTGTATTTTTTGCCATCTCTAATCTGTCCCTAGGCCTTGCCAAGTCGATGTCTAAGACCTCGCCTATTTTGGCCGCTGGGCCGTTCGTCATCATGACAATTCTATCTGAGAGAAGCACCGCCTCATCGACATCGTGAGTAATCATGATGACAGTGCTATTTAGCTGGCTTTGAATTTCAATCAGTGAATCCTGTAAGTGAGCTCTTGTTAGTGCATCCAGCGCGCCAAATGGTTCGTCGAGTAAAAGCACCTTGGGCTCCATGGCTAAGGCGCGAGCGATACCGACCCGCTGTTTCATGCCGCCGGAAATCTCATCTGGACGCTTATGCATCGCGTGGTCCATGTGCACTAGCCGCAGATTGTGCTCGATCCACGCTTTCATTTCGGCTTTGGTTTTTTTGCCTTTAAATACTTGCTTAACCGCAAGCTCCACATTTTCATAGGCAGATAGCCAGGGTAGAAGGCTGTGGTTTTGAAATACCACGGCGCGTTCAGGCCCTGGCTCATTAACCTCCTTGCCATCCAAAATGACCCCGCCTTCGGTGGCCTGATAAAGACCGGCTACGATATTGAGAACCGTAGACTTACCGCAGCCGGAATGACCGATAAGAGAAATGAACTCGCCGCGTTGTATTTTGAGTGAAAGATCATCCAGTGCTCTAAACGGGCCGGTCGGGGTTGGAAAGTCAATGCTGATATTTTCAATACTTAAGAACCGATTGTGCGTGTCCATTTTTTCTCCTAGCGCAAGATTGCGCTTTTGTCCCAGCTGAATGCTTTTTGTAACATGAGCATGGCGCGGTCTAGTAAAAAACCTAAAACACCGATAGTGAGTACGGCAACCATGATTCGGGCTAGCGATTGGGAGCTGCCGTTTTGAAATTCATCCCAAACAAATTTTCCAAGACCCGGGTTTTGCGCCAACATTTCAGCCGCGATGAGCACCATCCAGCCGACGCTAAGCGATAGGCGCAAGCCAGTAAACATGCCGGGAATAGCCGACGGGATAACAATTTTATGGATGTGGGTTAAGGCGGATAGGCGCAAAACCTTACTGACATTGATCAAGTCCTTACTGACGCCCGACACAGCCACGGTCGTATTGATAAGTGTGGGCCATAAGCAGCACAAGGTGACTGTGATAGCGGAGGTGACAAATGACTTTGCAAAAAGTGGATCGTCACTCACGTAAACGGCAGCTACAATCATGGTCACTATCGGTAGCCACGCGAGTGGAGAGACAGGTTTGAAAATCTGTATTATGGGATTTACTGCATTATAAAACGTCGATGATAATCCGCAAATAATGCCTAAAGGGATGGCGACCAGAGAGGCGATGATAAAGCCAACAAATACCGTTTTCAGACTGGTAAAAATTTGATCAACATACGTGGCTCTACCCGTATAAGTGCGCCATTTTACCTTTGCATCTGGGTTGCTCTGCAATTTCTTTTCATTGCGCAATGTCTGTCGATCATAAAAAGCCGCTTCTTTTTCGCGCTCCGCTTTGTGCTCTAACCACAAGCCGTGCGCCTGTATAGATACTTGTGTGGGGCCAGGCAGTTGACCAAGGCTGGTGTTGACTTTCGCCGCTGCAATGTGCCAAAAGCAGATGAAAAAGACGATAGTAATGCCAGTAATGATGGTTTGACGAATGGGTTCACTCGCAGGGGACCCACCTAGCTCGCGGATAAATTCGAAAAGCCCTTTTCTATTGTTTATGCTACTTGTCGCCACTGTGGCCTCCGTACATGCGCGAAACGGCATGGATACAACTATAAAAATAAACACTGGTGCGCGAGCTGAATGTACATTCAGCTCGCGGCCCTATGGAAAGGTTATAATTTGCTGTCGGCTTTCAGGCCGATGGAAAATTTCTGCAGATACTCATTGGGCTTTCTACCGTCATACGCAATTCCATCGATAAACTCTTTCTGTACCGGTTTAAAGCCTGTTTCAGCGGCGGTTGGAAAGTCTGCGGCAGTCATTTTTCCATCTGCTATCAGTTCATCGGCTGCTTTTCGGTAGATGTCAGGACGATAGACTTTCTTAGCGGTATCCATATACCAGCTATCAGGCTTGTGCTCGGCGATTTGGCCCCAGCGGCGCATTTGTGTGAGATACCAGATTGCATCGCTGTAGTAGGGGTAGGTAGCGTTGTAGCGGAAAAATACGTTGAAGTCTGGAATGTCGCGCTTGTCACCTTTTTCATATTCGAAGGTGCCTGTCATGCTATTGGCTATCACATCGTAATCTGCACCAACGTAATAGGGTTTAGATAGAATCTCAACGGCTTCTGGTCTATTGGCGTTGTTGTTATCGTCGAGCCACTTCGCCGCGCGAATTAATGATTTAACCACGGCGATATGGGTTTCTGGGTACTTATCTGCCCAAGCCTTGCTCACGCCAAATACTTTTTCGGGATTATTTTTCCAAATTTCGTAATCGGTAATTACTGGTACGCCGATGCCTTTGAATACAGCTTGTTGGTTCCAAGGTTCACCGACGCAGTAACCATAAATGGTTCCCGCTTCCATCGTCGCCGGCATTTGCGGCGGCGGTGTCACACTGAGAATGACGTCGGCATCGATGTGACCTGAGGTGTCGTTCTTGGCGGGAGCGTAATAACCAGGGTTAATGCCTCCTGCGGCAAGCCAGTAACGAAGCTCGTAGTTGTGAGTCGATACAGGAAATACCATCCCCATATTAAATGGCTTACCGTCAGCCTTGTACTTTTCTACTACTGGCTTAAGTGCATCTGCTTTTATTGGGTGCACTGGCTTTCCGTTTTCATGGGGAATATTTTTCTTCATTTCGGACCAAATCGCATTGGAAACGGTAATACCATTGCCATTTAGGTCCATGCTGAAGGCGGTAATAATGTCAGCTTGAGTGCCGAAACCTATGGTGGCACCGAGCGGCTGACCCGCCAGCATGTGGGCGCCGTCGAGTTCACCGGTAATGACGCGATCGAGAAGAACTTTCCAATTTGCCTGTGCCTCTAGCTCTACGTACAGACCCTCGTCTTCGAAGAAACCTTTTTCTAGCGCTATCGCTAGAGGCGCCATATCTGTGAGTTTAATAAAGCCAAATTTTAACTCATCCTTTTCCGGCTCTGCCGCAATAGTGCTATGCATAGCACTTAAGCTAACGGCTAGTCCCGCTAGTAAAGAAGTTACACCCTTCATAGTTCACTCCGATCATGGTTGATTTTTGTAAATACTAACTAGGTAATACAAGTCCCATGCCAATGATTAAAAATGGCCAAAGAACAAGGAAAACGTCAACCGATTCACTGATTGAGTGCGCAAACTTTTCCTAACGTTAAAGGCTGCGCAGAAATGGTGCGTAACGGGAGGGCGTAGACGATGGAAGTTGGCGCCTAATGGTGCAATGCTGCACGAAATCAATGCAAGGGAAATCGATAACTCGGAGGTGATGTAGAACTCTAGGGAGCAGAGTTTGAGCCGCCCGAAATACAGCGGCTTGCTTAAGGTCAATCGCTAGCGAGTTGATCTTTCTGTTGCGCTAATGCATTGTTGATCGCCGTAGTAGTTGTTGGAAAAATTACAATACATATTGCTACGGGTTGGTGTTGTAGAATAAAAGCCACTGATGGCTTGAATAATATTTTTCATGGGTTGACTCCTTGGTATGTGCACCAATTTTCACTCAGTCGATGTATAGTTAACATCCCAAAAATCAGATAGCTATATTCGTTTTTCTCAATTTTTGTTGTTTAAGTCGTCAAGCTCGTCGCGAATGAGTTGTTTTAGTATTTCTATGTTTTTCAATCCGGGGTAGTTGGGCCTAACAATAAATGCGATCGCACGATGCGGTCCTGGTTCGTCGATAGGGATTGCCGATAAGCTAGGGTTGATGCTAACTAACTGTGTTAGGGCCATTTCAGGCACCAAGGTCGTACCGAGATTGCCCGCCACAAGTTGAATCAAGGTACTTAAACTCGTACCTCCGGCTTCGTAGGCGCTATCGCTTTCTATGCCGCAAACCTTTAGCGCATGATCTTTAAAACAGTGGCCGTCCTTAAGTAACATTAAATTTGATGAACTTAATTCTTTCGCTTTAATACACTGCTTTTTAGTGAGCAAATCATCTTTATGTGTGACTAGAAAGAAATTTTCCTGCCAAAAACTAAAGCTAAGTAATCCGGTGCAGTCATAGGGCAGGGCGAGTATGGCGCAATCTAGCTGTCCTTCTAGAACTTTCCTCACCAAGACATGGCTCTGATCCTCCTCGACAGTTAAATCCAGCTTCGGGTAGTTCGCCTTAATTGGAGGCAGCATAAGCGGGAGAATGAAGGGTGCTATGGTTGGAATCATGCCCATACTCAGTTTACCGCTTAAGGGGCAGAGCATCTGCCCCGCGAGGCTGGTTAAATCATTCATCTGCACATAGATGTTTTTTGCGTAAGTAAGTACCTGCTTACCTAAAGGTGTTATAAGCACTTTTTTATTGTCGCGTTCAAACACCGCAAAACCGAGCTGTTTTTCCATATCTGTTATCGCAGTGCTTAAGGCTGATTGCGATATGGCACAGCTTTCAGCGGCTTTTTTGAAATGCAGAAACTCCTCGACAGCCAATGCATAACGAATTTGTTTGAGCGATACCAAGGGCTTATCTCCTGATGGAAGTGGGGGCTCAGCTATCTGGCCGGTCGGTTCAAGTTCAAATAGTAAGTACTTTTATACTAGCTGTACCTTCAGTTTTTACGAACGTTGTGTTTAGTTTTATCAAATTTAACTGAACTACGAAAGCGCCTATATTGATTTCACTGATGGCTTGAGAGCCAAGGCAATTAACCCAAAGCGTATAATTAGGAGTAAATAACTGATGGCCTTAATCAACACCAACATTAAGCCCTTTAACGCCAATGCATTCAAAAATGGCGAGTTCATCGAGGTCAGTGACGCTGACTTGCAAGGTAAGTGGTCAATATTTTTCTTCTATCCCGCTGACTTTACCTTCGTTTGCCCGACCGAATTAGGTGACGTTGCAGACCATTACGCCGAGCTTCAGGCACGTGGTGTTGAGGTTTACTCGGTTTCCACCGATACGCATTTCACCCACAAGGCCTGGCACGATTCATCCGAGACCATTGGCAAAATTCAATACACCATGGTCGGCGACCCAACGGGCCAAATCACACGCAATTTTGACGTTATGCGGGAAGATCAAGGCTTGGCTGATCGGGCGACATTCATTGTTGATCCCGACGGTGTGATACAGGCGATGGAGATTACCGCCGAAGGTATTGGACGCGATGCACAAGACCTTTTGCGCAAGGTAAAGGCAGCTCAGTATGTCGCGAGTCACCCTGGTGAAGTTTGCCCTGCCAAGTGGAAAGAGGGCGAAGCCACGTTGGCGCCATCTCTCGACTTGGTGGGCAAAATATAACCACAAGTAAGCGGGCATTCGCCCGCTTTTCTGGTCTCCATGTTATTCAACCTAGGTAGGCAGTACCATGATTAGCAAAGAAATACTTGCTGCTGTAACGCAGTATACGACTAGCCTTACTAAGGATGTGAAGCTGATAGTACAGGCAGGTAACCACAGTAAGCGCCAAGAGCTTATGGCATTTCTGAGCCAATTCGTAAGCGCGTCTGAAAAATTAAGTGTAGAAGAACGTGATATTCCCTCGGTACTACGTAGCCCGATCAGTTTTCAGCTCGAGGTTGATGGAGAGTTTACAGGAATTATCTTCACCGGGATTCCCAGTGGTCACGAGTTTAACTCGTTTGTATTGGCTGTGTTACAGGCTGGTGGCACGCCGTTCAAGCTAGATGAAAGTGTTAAAACCATCATTCGTGCGGTAACTGAGTCATTGCATTTCGAAGTGTTTGTCAGCTTAAGTTGTCATAACTGCCCAGATGTTGTGCAGCTATTGAATCAGTTTGCCTTGCTAAATGGCAACATTTCCACAGAAATGATTGATGGTGGATTGTTTCCACAGCTAATTGCCGATAGAGATATTCAAGGTGTGCCAAGTGTGTACCTAAATGGCGAACTCTTTGCCAACGGCAAGGTGGACGCGCCGTTACTACTCGAAAAATTATTACAGCGGTCACCCGAACTCGCCAAAGGCAATCAGGGTATCAAATTACCGCTGCAGGATGTGACCGTTATCGGCGGCGGCCCTTCAGGTGTGGCGGCAGCTATTTATGCAGCGCGTAAAGGTCTAGCTGTAACTCTTATTGCAGACCGTATTGGCGGTCAAGTTAAAGATACCGTGGGTATTGAAAATTTGATATCGGTGCCAAAAACCACCGGTACCGAGTTAACGTCGGCACTGATTTCCCATATCAATGATTACGCTATCACACTGAAAGAGCATGTAAGTGTGACAGAAGTCATGGATGACAATGCTATTAAATCTATCAAGCTAAGCTCGGGCGAATTGATTGAATCTAAAACACTGATTGTTGCAACCGGTGCACGGTGGCGAGAATTGGGTGTGCCTGGTGAAAAAGAAAATATAGGTAGCGGGGTGGCCTATTGCCCGCACTGTGACGGCCCATTTTTTAAAGGCAAGGATGTTGCTGTTATTGGTGGTGGTAATTCAGGAGTAGAAGCGGCGCTTGATTTGGCGGGTATCGTTCGCTCAGTAAAGTTGTTTGAATTCTTGCCCGCGTTGAAAGCCGATAAGGTTTTAGTCGATAAGGCAAAGGCTAGATCGAACATCGAAATATTCACTCATGCCTTAACAACGAAGGTCGAAGCGGAGTCTGGAAAAGTATCGGCACTGCATTGGCAAGATCGCCAGTCTGGCGAATTTCACCGTGAGGCATTGGATGGTATTTTTGTCCAGATTGGTTTGGTGCCAAATAGTCAGTTCATTGGCAATCTAGTTGATAAGACCCCTCAGGGTGAGATCGTTATTAATGAAAAATGCCAAACGTCTGTGCAAGGGATATTCGCCTGTGGCGATGTTACGACCGTTCCGTATAAGCAAATTGTTATCGCTATGGGCGAAGGTTCTAAGGCCGCGCTGTCGGCGTTTGAGTACTTGCTCACCCGATAGCATAGGTGAACGTGTTTTTGAGTTGGTTTTTGTCACCGAATGCTAGCTCAATGATTACCCTGTGGTTTCAGTTTTTTGAAGTTGTTAGAGATGTATTGAGGCGGCTTGTTGGGTTAAGGGCGCTGGCATGACAGAGCGCCATTAGGTCGCTGATAGTCTTTCTCTCTATTTTAAAAGGCTTTGATGTAGATACCTAGGGATGTTGTAGAAGTTAGACGTCGCTTATCGCGACATTCATGCAATGAAAGCTGCGACGCAGCATCAATAGAGATGGAGTTAATAATGAAAAAACGTAATCTACTATTAAGCACCGCAATAGCCGGCCTACTATCGTCCGCTACAGTCACAATTGCTCATGCAGACGAAATATCAAAGCCAAAGGGCGCAGTTGGAAGTGGCAAAGTTGTCGCTGGGATGGCGCGAACGAATCAGTTTTGGTGGCCAGACCAGTTGGATCTCTCGGCACTGCGAGACCACGATTTACGCTCAAATCCCTATGGTGAAAACTTCAACTATGCCAAAGCATTTAAACAGCTGGATCTTGCTGCTGTTAAAAAAGATATCGACCAGCTATTGACCACTTCTCAAGATTGGTGGCCAGCCGACTTTGGCAACTATGGTCCATTCTTTATTCGCATGTCTTGGCATAGCGCAGGTACTTATCGAACCCTCGATGGCCGCGGTGGCGCTGACGGTGGCCAGCAACGTTTCGACCCATTAAATAGTTGGCCAGATAATGCCAGTTTGGATAAAGCACGCCGTCTACTCTGGCCGGTGAAGCAGAAATATGGCCAAAGCCTCTCTTGGGCCGATTTGATGATTTTGGCCGGCAATGTTGCACTAGAAAATATGGGTTTTAAAACCTATGGCTTCGCCGGTGGTCGCGCCGATGATTGGGAACCCGATGTGGTCTATTGGGGGCCAGAATTGGAAATGCTCGCGAGTGATCGCGAAGACAAAGACGGCAAACTTGAGCGGCCGTTGGGTGCGACCCATATGGGTCTAATTTATGTGAACCCAGAAGGTCCAAAGGGAAAGCCAGATCCTATTGGCTCAGCGAAAAATATTCGTGTCGCTTTTGGCCGAATGGCCATGAATGATGAAGAGACCGTCGCCCTTATCGCGGGAGGGCACACATTTGGAAAAATGCACGGTGCTCATAAACCGGCAGATTGTGTGGGCGTTGAACCTGGCGCTGAAGGCCTTGAGAGTCAGGGGCTAGGTTGGAAAAATAAGTGTGGTAAGGGGCACTCCGAAGATACCGTCACGAGTGGCTTAGAGGGAGCGTGGACTCAGGCGCCGACTCAGTGGACCACGTTATATTTACAAAATCTGTTGAATTTTGATTGGAAGCAAACGCGCAGCCCAGGCGGTGCTATTCAATGGGTGCCCACGGATGAATCTTTGCATAAGTCCGTGCCGGATGCTCATGTCAAAGGCAAATTTAACGCGCCTGTTATGACTACGGCAGATTTGGCGTTAAAGTTTGATCCAGAGTACAAAAAAATCGCACAACGGTTTCTGGCAAATCCCGACGAGTATCAAATGGCTTTTGCTAAAGCTTGGTACAAGTTGACGCACAGAGACATGGGGCCGAGAGCTCTGTACTTAGGGGCGGATGTACCGCGCGAGGAGCTTATTTGGCAAGACCCGATTCCTGCGGCGAAAGCTAAGTCTCTTAACAGTAGAGCGGTTAAAAAACTTAAGCAGGATATATTGAATTCTGGTTTAACTGTACCGGAATTGGTGCGCACGGCTTGGGCCTCGGCGTCTACATTTCGTGCGACGGATAAGCGTGGTGGCGCCAATGGCGCGCGTATTGCGCTTGCCCCGCAAAATGAGTGGCCAATTAATAATCCGCAAGAGTTGACGAAAGTGCTGGGTAAACTCACCGCTATTCAAAAAAAATACGGTAAAGACAAAGTATCACTGGCAGATCTCATCGTGCTTGGCGGCGCGGCGGCAATTGAAAAAGCAGCGAATGATGCTGGTTTGAAGCTTGAAGTACCGTTTACGTCTGGTAGGGGCGATGCCCTTCAAACTCAAACGGATATTGCCTCTTTCGCGTTATTGGAGCCGAAGGCCGATGCATTCAGAAACTATTTTGAGGCCAGTGGTGCGTATCGCACACCTGCGGAGATGTTGGTGGATAAAGCCGATCAATTGAGCTTAACCGTGCCTGAAATGACGGCATTGATTGGCGGTATGCGGGTGCTTAATGCGAATGCGGATGGTAGCAAGCATGGTGTATTTACCGACAAACCTGGGGTTTTAACCAATGACTTCTTTGTCAACTTGCTGGATATGTCAACGCAGTGGCGTAAGAGCAAGGTAGATGGCTTGTACGAAGGTATTGATAGAAAATCGGGTAAGGTTAAATACACGGCGACACCCGTAGATTTAATTTTTGGTTCTAACTCGGAATTGCGCGCTGTTGCTGAAAGCTACGCGTTTGCTGATGCTCAGGAAAGGTTTGCGAAAAGTTTTATTAGCGCCTGGGTAAAAGTGATGCAGTCGGATAGATTTGATTTGCAGCAGTAATGAAGGTTTAGCTAAACTTAATTGTCGTTTTTAGATAATGAAGCTAAAAGGCCTCCCTAGTGGAGGCCTTTTTATTTGCTGAGATGGTGCTAGATCAAAGAGATATTTGAATTTGTAACCATATTTTTTGTGTGTCTGATGCGTAATCATCCGCTTGATAATCGGCGAATTTTAGTAATGTGGTTACCTGTTTGTTAATTGGGTAGGCCACTACAGCATCCCACTCGGTGCCGTAATTTGCGCTACCTTCCGCCGCTTTAAAGTCGTGATAGGTCAGCGCTAGCTTTAAAGGCCCTAGATTAGCGCCAGCGCCAATGTAAGCATCTTCTACACCGGTTGCAGGCGTGCCAAGAAATTTATCCGCGAAACCTTGGAATTTATGGCCAGTGGCAAGTGGCGTTTGGAAGCCCTTTGTGCCATCGTCCGAACCTAAAACCTCGTAGCCGACTGTCCAATTAAAGCTCTCGGCGAGTGCTCCCTTGGCCTCCAGCAAGTAGTAGTCTGTACTGTATTCTGCGCCATCGCCAGCTTCGGACTGAGCCGCATAACTTGCGATCACGCTCACAGGTTTAAACTTGCCTTCATAGCGCAGGCCATAGGTTTGATTGGAGGCTGCGGCGGCATTGTCAAAATCCATATCGTAATAAAAGCCGATGATTTTGTGGCCTTCGCTTAAACCCCAGTTTGCGTTCAATAAGTGTACATCGCCATCTAAGGTTGCGTTCGCGCCTTCGGGCCCAAAAATGCGATTGACCTGTGATACATAGCTGTATTCGCCGCTGAGCGAGCCACTGCCAAACTGTAACCTAGCGCCATCGTAAGTTTGTTCATTTTGGCGCCAAGCTACGCCGCCGACAAAGCGTTGATCGTCGAGATTGATTCGCTGACGACCGCCGGTTGCCGTGAATCCGCCGCTTACGTATTTGGCGTAAGCTTGATTAACATCGGTGCCGTCCGGGTCTGCAACGACGGGATATGCGCCATTACCGTTGCTGGTGCTATTAAAATCATCATCACCTAAATGGCGTACATCATCGAATTCTAAGCCAAGGGTTAAGCCACTTATGTTGCCGGAGACAAAGCTCAGCCGAGAGCGGAGGGTGTTTGCTGCGGCATCTTTGTCAATGCCTTCTTGTTCAACACTTTCAAACCGGTAGCGAAAATCGACATTGGTTTTGCTCTCTTTCATGAAGGTTTCGAGCGCTGATTCTGCTAGGGCGTAGGGTGATGATGCGGCGGCTGCGATAGCCAATGACAAGTAAACTTTTTTCATATCTCACTCTCTATGGTCTTCGGTAATGGTGAACGCTTACACCTTATGTGTATCTCGCCTAGGTGTTGTTGATTTGTATCAAGCTGCGTGTGTTGCTACTCATAGGTGTTTGGCGAGTAACACTTTGTAGGTATCAATTTGTATGCCAAAACTAAAAGATGACGTCGATGGCGAGGGCTGGTAGGTACGATCGCGAGTTTAAAAAAAGTGTCTGCCACTTTTGATGGCAAAGTAGCCTGTGCTGAAAGCAAGTGATTAGAACCTTATTACTAGGGGCTTTTGAGCGGTTTTTCTATGTTTCACCGTCGTGTTTGTAGACGAAAAAATCACAGCGGCTTTCTGCCAACGGTTAACTTGGTGGGGCAGAGACTATTTTCTATCTGTTGGGTTTGAGGCGCCGCGTGAAGCCTAGCCAATAGACCTCATTGTGATGTTTGGGGCCAAATTGGTTCGATATTCCGTGTTAGTGCGCCAAATTGGATCGACGATCTTTGGTCTATTTAGAAAATTTTATGACAATTTACATTTGAAACATCGAGGATCGTTATCCCAATGCTTAATTTGGTGCACGCTTCTGGGTCGAAGGTGCACCGTTAGATGGCGAGATGCTAAGCAAATATAGGTGATAGGGGTTAGGTTGCAGACGCAAGTATTAGTTCGAACCTATACATTTACGCAGCTCTACCCGCTGTGACGAAAAGGTTTAGAGTTTTGGCCTATTTCGTGCACATTCGATCTTGAAGGATAAGATCCACTTTCACTTTGGAGTTTAGTGTCATGCGCATAGGTTACTCACTCGCCTATTTTCGAACCCTATTGGGTGTCTTTTCGTTCTGGATGCTCATGAATACCTCCGCTTCCGCAGAGCTGAGTATTGGTGAAGCTGTCAATCGAGCAGGCGAGCAAAGAATGTTGTCGCAGCGCATTGCGCAAAGCTATCTATTAACCATTATCCAACCGCAAAGTCCTAAGGGCCGCGACAGAGTGATGCGTGGTATCGAGCGCTTTGAAAGAAATTTGTTGGCTCTAGAAAATTTTACTGGCGCTAAATCCTTAGCGCCTGATTTAGAGCGCGTCAAATCGCTTTGGAAGGAATATCGGGTTCTTGCTCTGTCTGAGGCCACGGACGTGAATGCGGAAAAGTTGTTGTTGGCCAGTGACGTTATCTTGCTGGCGGCAAATCGGTATGTGGGTTTGTTGGAGCGGCTGTCCAACACGGGATTGGGCGAGGTGGTAAATATTTCTGGCCGGCAGCGCATGCTTTCGCAACGGATTGCGAAAAATTATTTTGCATATTTTCATAAGCTCGGAGGCGAGGAGCGAATTCGAGCGCTTTATGAAGACCTTGCTGAGTATAAAAATGTAATAGGTTATCTAAAGCAGAGTAAGTTAACTACGCCAGATATTTTAGCCAAGTTACACCGAGTTGAAGGGCAGTTCTCCTATGCCAGTAAAGGCTTTGATGGGTTGATGCAGATTTCAGGTGACCGGCTTATCTACGTGATTACCGGCACCACGGATGCAATGTTAAAAAACATGGATGATGTGACCAAAATGTATGCAGCACTTTAGTATTGTTTGAGACTACTGTCGGCGGCGTAGTGTATCGCTAGCCACAGTGTGGTCATATTCGGCTCGGTCCAGGCAACTCGATGTTGTTGGCGGGCCGGAATGTTTAGATAGTCACCCGGCTTGAGTGCGAAAGGTTTCTGGCCTTTGAACTCAATGCCAGCACCTCCCTGTAGTAGCATTATCCATTCGGATTGTTCTTGATCGTACCAGTAGCCCTTAGCTGTGCTTTGGCCGTTGCTGACAATACGTTCAATTTTTAGGTTTGGCTGCGCCAATAGCATTTGAAACTTTTCTTCATCGCTGGCGTCTGGCAGGTGTTCAAAAATGTTTTTCATCGCGTGACTAATTTAAGAAAAAACAGGCTGCTCATTAAAAAACCGAGCAGCCTGTTGTGGCTAGCGAAAAGCGAGTAGCACAGGCATACGAGCCGCGCGCCAAGCTGGGAAAACACCGCTCACAAAGCCAATGACTAAGGCCATCTGGATGCCTTGTTGGATTAAATCACCGGTCATTCGGAAGCTGAAGACCACTTGGGTAAAGCTACCGCCCAAGGTGGAGGCATTGAGGCCGTCAAACAGCAAAAACGCGCACAGAGCGCCCACGAGGCCGCCAATAGCCGCGAGCACCATAGATTCCGCCAGCGTGCCTAAAAATGCCGATGTTGTACTAAAGCCGAGAGTTCTTAATGTGGCTATTTCTTTCGAACGATCAGCCACCGAGGTGTACATGGTATTGAGTGCGCCGGAGAGTGCGCCTAGAGCCATCACGGCGCTGATGACTTTGCCAAAAATTGCCATGTAACTTAAATTTTTACTCTGGCTGGAAAAGTAATCCTTCTCGGTTTGCACGTCGACGTTTAGGCGTGCATCATTCTCTGCAAATGATTTAATGGCCTCTAATTGCGATGCGTCGGTCAGTCGCGCGCGAACGGTTTGTACCGAACTGCCACGATTATAAACGTTTTGAATCACGCTTAGATCTGCCCATAGTTCACTTTCGAAAACATTTCCGCCGGTAGTGAACTCGCCCACTACTGTCCATTCTGAGTTGCCAATGCGTAGGCTTGTGCCCAAGTCGAAGCCCTCGAATTGTTGCGTGACACCGCGACCGACGACAAGCTCGTTGGTGCCTGGCGTAAATAATCGACCGGCGCTGATGCTAAAATTTCTGCGCAAAGGTACGCCACTCAGTTCGAGCCCGCGCAGCGGTAGGTTGGCCTCGGTGCCAGTCGATTTTTTGATACCATCTACTATCACGTAAAGTTCGGCGGAGACCTGTGGGCCCTTGTCGTCTTGCGCTATGCCCGGCGCCGTGCGAATTAAATTTACTTGGTCTCGGTCCAACCCGCTGTTTAGTTCCGCGGCTGAACCTTTGCGTAGAAATAGAGCGACATCGTCTGAACCTGCGCCTTGCAGGGTTGTTTCAAAGCCTTTATCCATGGCGAGAAAGGCCAGTAATATTGCCACAACAACAGCGTTGGCTAAAATCATGGCCAGAGACATCCATAAGCGGCGCGGCAGGCTGCGTATGTTCATCGCTATCACAGCGTGAGTTTGTGAAATCACAGAAAACATAATTAGCCCTTATTAAATGCAGTAACAATATTGAGCCGCAGCGCATTCAGCGCGGGCATAATTCCGGTTATTAAACCGAGTAGGGTCATATAGATGAGCGCTTGAAACACCACAGTTTGGTCTACGGCAATATTCGGAAGAAACTTTGCCAGCTGATCAGACATAGCTTGGACAATAAGATGCGCAGCGGTTAATCCAAGTAAGCCGCCGATAAACGCCAATAGCAGTGATTCTGCGAGCACCATGGTGAAAATTCGTATCGAGGTAAAACCTAGGGTTTTTAGCACGGCGATTTCATTGGTGCGCTCGCGAATGGCCAATACCATGGTGTTTCCGACCACGATCAAAATGGTGAAAAAGGCCATAAATACTACGCCAAATATAATAAGGCCAATATTGCCGATTTGTTCAAGAAAGGCTTTGTTGAACGCTTTCTCGGTGCTTGTCTCTGTTTCGGCGCTGGAATTGGCAAAGTTGTCATCAATGGCTTTGGCAACGGTCTCATTGAGGCTTGCATCGGTTGTGGTGAGAGTCAACCAACCTACGCTGTCGCCGCCATAGGAGTTTGTCTCGCGAAAGTATTTGTAGTGAAACACCATGTAACCTGTGTCCACTTTTAAATCGTCGGCGTGGAAAATGCCATCAACGGTAAATTCCCAGGTTTGACCGCCGGTCTTTTGCGAGAAAATATTTGACGAGATAGGTACCCGGTCGCCAACCTTCCAGCCATAGACTTTTGCCAATCGCTCGCCGACGAGCATGCCCGACTGGTTGCTGAGCCAAGCTTGAAACTCCGTGGGTTCGACGATGAGCTCCTCGTAAACCTTGAAGTAGCTCTCGGGGTCGATAGCAAATGACATAATTTGCGTGGCTGGCTCTTGATAGTAGCCGCCAAACCAATTCGCATGGGTTAAATCTTTTACCCCATCTATGGCCTTGATCTTATTGACATAGGCGTAGGGTATAGAAACGGTAAAGTTGATTTTATTTACCACCACTAATCTGTTGTCCGCCGACATGTCAATGCCCGAGTCGAGCGATGCCTTGAGTGCAGTGATGGCGCCGAAAATCGTAAAGGCGATAAAAATTGAAAACAGCGTAAGTGTTAAGCGAAGCTTTTTTCGCGTGATGTTTTTGATGATGAGATAGAAGTCATTCATAGCGCCGCTTCCTTGTCGACAAACTCCCCCTTATCAAGATGCAAGGTGCGGTTGGCGTATTTAGCGGCGGACGGATCGTGTGTCACCATGATGATGGTTTTTCCGAACTCGCGGTTGAGAAGTTGCAACATCGTTAAAATTTCATCGGCGGTGCTGCGATCCAGATCGCCGGTGGGTTCATCACAGAGCAGAAGCTTTGGATCGGAAACGACGGCGCGGGCGATAGCCACGCGTTGTTGTTGGCCGCCCGAGAGTTCGCTAGGCATATGTTTCGCGCGATCGGCCAAGCCAACGAGTTCCAGTGCCGTGCTGACACTTTGCTTGCGCTCAGCGCCGGATAGGCTTGTGAGCATTAATGGTAGCTCCACATTGCGCGCGGCATTCAACATGGGCATCAAGTTATAAAACTGAAAGATGTAGCCAACATTATTCGCGCGCCATTTTGCCAGCTGGTTTTCGCTGAGGCGTTCTATGTGTTCGCCATCAAACAAAATCTCGCCTTCTGTCGGCTGGTCGACGCCACCAAGTAGATTTAACAGCGTGGTCTTGCCCGAGCCTGATGGCCCCATGATGGCGACGAAATCGCCTTTAGCAATCTGTAAATCCAGCTGGTCGAAAATAGTAATGGTTTCTTTGCCCTTGACGAAACGCTTGGCGACTTTGTTCAGTTCAAATAGGTTTTCCATGAAGTTTTCGCTCTCTTTTTAAAATTAGTAAAATGCCACTTTTACGCCCATGTCAGGCAGAATGCGCTCGTCGGTGGTGTCAATTTGGATGCGCACGCGCACCGTTGCTTTGCCTCTATCTGCGGTGGGAATAATAGCGATAACGCTGGCGGGTATCTCCCAGTCTGGATAGGCATCGAGTTGCGCTTTAACCACTTGCTGAGGGCTGACACGGCCGATAAATGCCTCGTTCACATCCACTTCAATTTCTAGTGAGGTCATATCTACAATGGTGCAGATGCCGGTGCGGGTAAAACCGCCACCGGCCGAGCTGGGTGCAACGATTTCACCGGGCTGCGCATTCTTAACGGTAACGACGCCATTAAATGGTGCGCGAATGATGTGGTCATCTACCAGCTCAGTGCGCCGTTGAGTTTCGAAGCGAATGGCGGCCAGATCCGAATTGGCGCCGGCAAAATTTGCTTTTGCTGTGGCAAGGTTGGTTACCGCTTGGGTTTTTTCAACCTCGCTGGAGTATTTGTTTTCTTGCGCGCGGCGATACTGGCGCTGCGCTTCTTCCAGCGATGCACTTAAGCTGTCGACTCTAGCGAGCGCTGACTGCGTTTGCGCTTGCGCTTGCTGCAGGCTCACTTTGGCAAGCGTATCGTCGAGCCGTGCCAGAATTTGATTTTCTTGTACGTCCATGCCCTCTTCAACCTCGACCGATTTAATGAGGCCCATGACCTCGGCCGACACTGTCGCCATTCGGCGCGCAGTGATGTAACCGGAGGCATTGAGCACCGCACTGTTGTTGCTTGTGGGTTTAGGCGCAGCTTGTAGGTCCGGCTTGTTGGCTATAGGGCTTGGTGTACTGTTGGCGCTGGTGAGATTGCTGCTCGAATTTATTGTTTGCGGTGTCAATAAATAAGATACGCCAGCGCCGGCGAGGGCGGCGGTCAATACCAGTATTGTAACCTTAGTCGTTGAGAGACCGTTCGCTTCCGGTGTTTTACTTCGGTCGATGCTTAGTTTACTAAGTAGCTCTGTGGTGTTTTTATTGGTGCTGTTCATAGTTGATGTGGAGTCCTTGCCCGTATCGGTGCTCCAGCGTGGCGTCAACGTCTCGACTGGATCTTCGCGCCCTATAGTCCCACTTTTTGCGCGACATAAAAAGGTCGAGCAAGTACTAAATTCGAACTAAATCTTGCTCGCGAAAGGGGCTATTCCATCACCGGTGTTGGCTTGCGCTGTTCATCTATAGCAACGAATTTGAATTCGCCGCTAATTGCCTGATGTTGGCCGTCGCAATACATATTTTCTATGCAGATATCGACTTTGACGGTCAGGCTTGTGCGTCCAACGCGCACTACTTTCGCGACTAGTTCCACGAAAGTTCCTGCAGGTATAGGCTCTTTGAAGTCAATGCGATCGGTCGATACGGTGACCAAAGATTTACGACAAAAACGCGTGGCGGCGATAAACGCGGCTTCGTCCATCCAGGATAGGGCTTGGCCACCGAATAAGGTGTTGTGGTGATTGGTTGTGCCTGGAAAGATGGCTTTCACAATGCGGGTAACCGACATGGCTTGACGTTGTTCGAAGCTGAATGAGGTGATATCCATCATTTACCTTAGATTTGATCAGTGAGTGATAAGTGAGTTGTTCGCGAGCGACGTGGACGAGCTGGGCCTTGATAGGGACTCCTAAACCTGAGGCAAACATCTCTGCATCTTCTCACAGTTAAGCCTATTAGGTGTGTTACGAATTGTTCCAGGGATTATTCTGGTTGGTGCTGGCGATGTAGAGCTGTTCGACCTTGTCGCGCGCCCAAGGTGTTTTACGTAAAAATTTTAAGCTTGATTTAATCGACGGGTCAGATTTGAAACAGTTGATGTTGATACGCTGGGCTAGGCCATCCCAACCGTAGCGTTGCTCTAGGCTAATCAAAATATTTTCCAAAGTGATGCCATGCAAGGGATTATTGGCTTGCGATACTTTCTCCTTACTTGCCGGTGGCTGGTTTGACATTGAGCTTCCTTATGGTTGCATAGATGCATAGGCGAATATTGCAGGGCATTTGGTGTGGGCCTTAAAAACTTAACAGAGTTGGTAGTAGTTACCCTGTGGCGCTTCAGCGAGTAAATCCATCGCAGCCTGCATTTTTTCTTTCGGAAAGCCTGCAATTGACGCTTGATGGTCGGCTTTACTGTGCCACTTTTCCACGATATAAAATTCAGTCTTTTGATTTTCTTGCTGGAATAATTCGCAGCCTTCACAGCCGGTAGAGGCCGTTATATAAGGGATGAGCTGGCTGAGAAAGGCCTTTAACGCCTCAGCTTGCCCCGCTTTCGCGACAAATCGATTAATACGTGTGGTGCTCATGGCTTTCTCGCAAGACGGTTCACAGAGCTATTAGCTTGGCGACCCTCTACGGGTCGCCAAGCGCGGGGTGGTTAGGGGTTTACAATAGCGTCCATAGTGCCCTGCGCCAAGGGGTGGTAGCCAGGTCTAGCGCTGGTGTAGACGCGCTGGGCGAATACTTTGCCCGACGGTGTGGCAACCAGTGCCTTGTACAAAGGTGTGATGAGTTTACGCCGGCCTATCTGGATTAAATAATTTTCTAGGCGGCTGTAGGCCGGCTGATAGTTATTATTAATGGCAATGAGTAGCCAACTGTGGGCAATTTCATTATTGCCTGTGCCGGTCAATTTGAATTGCGTGTCTAAATCGAGCATTTGTGCTTCGGTTAATTGCGCCGGTAAATTGTTCAAAAAGTAGAGCCACTCGTGCACGGTCCAGCCTGCGGCCTTGATATCCGAGGATTTCAAGCTGCCCGATAACCACTGAGTGCGGACTTGATCTATGTCGCTAAACGCATTCGACTTAGGCGCGGGCGCGCCCTCTGGGATGCCAGCTTGGTAGATCCATTGTTCCAGGCGCTGCATGGATAGTTGCTCTGGGTGCTTGGCGACTAAATGGGTATCGACGTAGGCCAGCCAGGCTTCCGTGGATAGGCTGCTAAAGGCGAAATCTGCGAAGTATTGTTTCAGATAGGCATCGAACGCAGCGCGGCCAATTTTGGTTTCGATTTCTGTGAGTAGTAGCGCACCTTTTTCGTAGGGAACATTAGAAAAACCGTCATCTGGATCTTTGTCGCGCAAATCTATCGCCAGCAATTGATAGGGCGCTGGGAGTTCGGCGATGTCGCCCTGCAAATCTTGGTAGCCTAAAACGCTTTCCATGTTGAAGCGCTTTTGGCCGTAAATCAGCTCCATAATGCGATAGGTGAGGTAGGTGGTGTGACCTTCGTTGAGCCATAGATCGCGCCAGGTGGCGTTAGTGACGGTATTGCCCGACCAAGAATGCGCTAATTCATGCGCAATTAACGACACCAAGCTTTTGTCGCCGGCGATGACGGTGGGCGTAATGAAGCTTAAGCGTGGATTCTCCATGCCACCAAAGGGGAAGCTAGGCGGCAAAATTAGTAGATCATAGCGGCCCCAGCTATAAGGCCCGTAAACTTTTTCTGTGATCTCCAGCATGGCCTCGGTGTCGGCAAATTCAGCTACAGCGGCATCGAGTATTGATGCTTCTGCGTAAACGCCGGTGCGTGCGCCCATTGCTTTAAACTCCAAATCGCCAACAGCTAGAGCGATTAAGTAGGAGGGAATCGCCTGAGGCATGTGGAAGCGATATTCGCCGGTTTTGTCGGCGTTGGGTGTATTTTCTGCACTCATCACGGCGCGTAGATTTTTCGGTGTGCGCAAGATGGCGTCATAGGTGGTGCGCACTTGCGGTGTATCTTGTAGCGGGATAAAGCTGCGGGCGTGGATTGCTTGCGCCTGCGTGAATAAGAAGGGGAGCTTTTTACCGGCAGTTTGTTCTGGTGTGAGCCACTGCAGCCCAGAGGCCTTCGGGCTAGTGCGATATTGCACTTTAATTTGGTCGGCTTTGGCTGGCAGTGCCACCCGTAGCGCGGCACCTAGTGCTGTATGGGGAGCCTCTAATTTAAAGCCGGTCTTCTGCCATTTGCCATCAACGCGTGCGCTGGCAGCGACGATGGTGAGGTCTCGAGTGTCGAGTACTAATTCGCTCACCTTGTCGGCTTTGCGCTCAAAGTCAAAGATGACTGAGCCACTTAGCTCCTGCTTCTTGAAGCTGACACTGAGATCCAAGGTAAGGTGGGTTGTGAGCACCTCGTGTGGGTTGGCTTGGCTGTGGTAATCGATACTTGGGTCGAGTTTTGGGGTGGCAGCCACTGCAAGTGTGGCAATCAGGCTAAGGAGGCCTGAGCAAATAAGGCGCAGCATGGTGTTCTCTCTGATTAAAATAATGAACCTACTAGTCAGACGAAGCATAGAGCAAATTCCTCCCTAGTTTGTCTCGAGGCATAAAAAACCCCAGACTATGCTGGGGTTTCTAGTGTCACTCACCTAGCTGAAAACAGCTGGGTTTAATGGCTGTCGCCGAGCTTCTTTTCAAGATAGTGAATGTTCACACCGCCTTTGCGGAAGGCTTCGTCGCGCACCAAATCTTTTTGCAGTGGAATGTTGGTGCGAATGCCATCGATCACCACTTCATCCAGTGCATTGCGCATGCGGTTTAATGCGATTTCGCGCGTGTCGCCGTGGGTGATGATTTTCGCGATCATTGAATCGTAATTCGGTGGCACTGTGTAGCCGCCATAAATATGCGAATCAACCCGCACGCCTAAACCGCCTGGTGAGTGGAAAGTGTTGATTTTGCCAGGGCAGGGCATAAACGTTTTTGGATCTTCGGCGTTAACACGACACTCAAAAGCGTGGCCTTTGATAACGATATCCGATTGTTTTAGCGACAGTTTATTGCCAGCACAAACGCTGATTTGCTCTTTGATCAAGTCCACGCCTGTGACCATTTCTGTCACTGGGTGTTCAACCTGAATACGGGTGTTCATCTCGATAAAATAGAAGCGTTCGTTTTCGTATAAGAACTCAAACGTACCGGCGCCGCGATAACCGATATCCACGCAAGCTTTTACGCAAGACGCGTAGACTTCATCGCGCACATGTTGCGGAATGCCCGGCGCAGGAGCCTCTTCCAAAACCTTCTGGTGGCGACGCTGGAGCGAACAATCGCGATCACCCAAGTGAATGGCGTTGCCTTGCCCATCGGACATCACCTGCACCTCTACGTGGCGCGGGTTGGTCAGAAATTTTTCCATGTAAACCGTATCGTCACCAAAGGCACCCTTGGCTTCGGATTTGGTTACTTGAATAGAGTTGATCAACGCGGCCTCTGTGTGCACGACACGCATGCCACGACCACCACCGCCGGCTGCGGCTTTAATGATGATGGGGTAGCCAATGCGCTTGGCGATGGCTAGGCATTGCTCGCGATCATCGGGCAGTTCGCCATCTGAACCTGGCACAGTGGGAACGCCGGCGCGTTTCATCGCCGCTATGGCGGATACTTTATCGCCCATTAAGCGAATGACATCGGGGTCTGGACCGATGAATACGAAACCACTTTTTTGAATTTGCTCAGCAAAATCTGCATTCTCTGCCAAGAAACCGTAGCCCGGGTGCACGGCAACAGAGTCGGTAATTTCCATGGCGCTGATAATGGCAGGAATATTTAAATAGCTGAGCGGCGAGGGATTTGGACCAATGCACACGGTTTCGTCGGCAAGACGTACGTGTTTCAGGTCGCGGTCAATTTTAGAGTGTACCGCAACAGTTTTGATGCCAAGTTCTTTACAGGCGCGCAATATACGCAGTGCAATTTCACCGCGGTTTGCGATTAATACTTTATCAAACATGAATCCTACTCCTGCTAGTCATTCGTGTGTGTGGCACGAGGGCCGTTTAAACGATGGTGACTAGAGGTTGATCGAATTCAACTGGCTCGCCATCCTCAACCAAAATGGCTTCGATGACGCCGGCCTTATCTGCCTCAATTTGGTTCATCATCTTCATGGCTTCAATAATACAAATAACATCGCCAGGTTTTACGTGCTTGCCTACTTCGGCAAACGCGGGTGAGCCAGGGCTTGGGCAGCGATAAAAGGTGCCGACCATAGGTGATTTTATTAGGTGACCGTTTGGAACTGCGGGTGCGTCTGCAGTGGCTGCGACGACTGCGGTTGCCGCTGGTGCTGCCGCAGGAGCACTTTGTTGCATGGGTGCATATTGCATGGGCATCATTTGCGGCTGATGGTTTGAGCCTCGGCTGATACGCACCGATTCTTCACCCTCTTTAATTTCGATCTCGCCGATATCAGATTCTTCTAACAGCTCAATCAATTTTTTAATTTTACGAATATCCATCACACTCTCACTTTGTGTTTAGGCCTGTTATTAAGGCTCAGGCTAATTGATTTAGTGCGGCATCCAATGCCAGCTCGTAACCTTGGGCTCCCAGCCCACAGATAACACCCACCGCTACATCTGAAAAGTAGGAGTGGTGGCGGAAACTTTCTCGCTTGTACACATTGGATAAATGTACTTCGATAAACGGAATCTCCACGGCAAGCAGCGCATCGCGCAAGGCAATGCTGGTATGGGTAAACGCTGCCGGATTGAAAATAATAAAATTAATTCCCTCGCGCTTGGCATCGTGAATGCGATCGATGAGCTCGTATTCAGCGTTGCTTTGCAGAGCTTGTAAATGGTGGCCGTCGTTTAAGCAGCGCTCGGTTAAACGCTGGTTAATGTCTGCCAGAGTGGTTGCGCCGTACACTTCAGGTTCGCGGCTACCTAGTAAATTTAAGTTGGGGCCGTGTAACACCAGAATGGTTGCCATCGTGGGGTTTTCACCTCATTAAGCTGCGATTGATAGTGGAACGTCGTCTAAAAGCCAAAAAAACAAACGGGGCCTTCAATTGAGGGGCGAGTTTGCCGGATTTGTGACTCCTTGTCCACGCTTGTGGAAGGATATTGTAGCTTTCTTGTTAGTTAGCGACCAGATCGCGGAAGTTAGATTCAAAACGCTTGTTTTATTGTTTTTCAGGCCGGTTTATTCGGCACGATCGCTACATGTTGGCAGCGAAATCGGCGTAAAGTGGACTAGATATCGGCATGTTCGAACAAAGTCGTCAAACATGCCGGTATCTGCATCAAATATCGGCTAATTTCCCTTAGTGGCGCGCTTTAGCGCTTCGACGAAGAGGTCCGGGGTTAAGAGTTGGGGTAAAATTTCCGGTTTGGCCTCTGGATCGGCAGGGAACATTAGGTACAAGGGCACGCCATTGCGCTGATATTGCGCTAATAGTGCAGTGATTTCGGGATTATATTTCGTCCAGTCGGCTTTAATTAGCATTAAATCCGCATCGGCGATTTCGATTTGCACCGATTGTTGGCTGAATACCAGTTTTTCATTGGCTAAACACGTTAAGCACCAGTCGGCCGTGACGTTGACAAATATCGGTTGACCCTGCTGACGGCGCTGCTGCCACTGCGACTTGTCGTAGGCATCCCAGTGATCGGTGGAAGTGTCTTTACTGTTTAGCGGCAGTATCACCGCTAATGCTATAGCGCCGAGCAGACACAGCTTGGCAAACCAATTTTTAAAGCGCCAGAGCCAGAGTGCAAAACCTAACGCGAGCAAACCGCATAGCGCCATGACCAATTCATCGGTGCTGGTTTGTCGTCCCAGTACCCAGAGTAACCAGATGGCGGTAAGAAACAATGGGAAGGCCAACACCTCCTTAAAGGTTTCCATCCAGGCGCCAGGTTTCGGTAGCCATTTGTGTAGATGGGGTACATAGCAGAGGGCTAGAAATGGTAGAGCCATGCCGAACCCAAGCGCGGCGAATACCGACAGGCTAGCGGCAGGCGGTTGGGTCATGGCGTAACCTAGTGCGGTGCCCATAAAAGGCGCGGTGCAGGGGCTGGCGACCAGCGTCGCTAGGGTGCCGGTAAAGAAAGAGCCCTTCAGGCCGCCGGCATTGGCGAGATTGCCACCTACATTGGCGAGACCAGTGCCAATTTCTACCGCGCCGAGTAGTGCCATGCCGAGTACGAAAAATAGATAGACCAGCGCTAGTATGAGCAGCGGTGACTGCAGTTGAAAGCCCCAGCCAACGGCTTCGCCACCAGCTTTGACTATTAATAGTGCGCTGGCGATGGCGACAAAGCTCAGCACAACCCCAGCCGTATAGGCCCAGCCGTGCAATTTACGGTGCGCGCCGTCTTCACCGCTACTGGCGAGGCTAAGCGCTTTAATTGATAGCACGGGAAACACGCAGGGCATCAAGTTGAGTACCGAGCCGCCCAACATGGCCAATAGAATGGCAACCAGCCAGCTGGTATCGCTGCTCGGTAGATCTGTGGCCTGTGTCGGGGCTGAAGTTTCGGTGATGACAGTGGGCGCTTGTTCAGTGAAGGTTTGAGTTTCGGCGCTGTAATTAAACTGCTGGTCCCGTGGTGGGTAGCAAAGCCCAGCATCGGCACAGCCTTGCGACTGCAAGTGGAGGCTGAAGTCTTGGGATAGATCTAGCCCGCTGTTGGGTAAATCTAGGTTTACGCCGTTGTAAAAAACTTCCAGCTCGCGCTCAAAGTAGTCGTCATATTTGTGCTTACCCTTGGGCCAAGTTGGTTGTAGAGTAACCGTTTTACCCTGTTGGCGCGCGAGCAGCCTGAAGCGCTCTTGGTATAAGTAATAGCCGGGACTGATGCGCCACTCGAGTTGCAGGCTGGCCTGGTTGCTAAAGGGGAGGGTTTGATAGGCTTCTTCTATAGGTAAAAACTCGGCTTCGCCGCTGAGATTGGCAGGTTGGCTAAATTGTGCGAATGCGCTTTGTGCGGGGAAACAGGCGAAAAGTACCAACAGCACAAGGGTTTGCAGTGCTGGCACCAAGGTGCCGTATCGGGCACTATGTGCGCTATTTTGGAAAGTACCTTGGAGAGTTCCAGTCATTTGATTCATTCTGTGCGTCGGTTGATTGGTGTGTTATTGCTGAGCCATCAAGGCGCTTAAATCAGCGGCGGCGGCAACCCGTTGGCGCACAGAATAACACTATGATTCGAAAGTCTGTGTGCCGAGCGCCAAATTTTGACAATAAGCGCTATTTTGATGTTGATTAGAGTTTAGATATTGAAGTTGAAAAGAAGTTACAACCTACTAGCCCTCTGTATGCTTGGTTATCTGGCTGGTTGCAGCCAAATAACTGAATTTATTCCTCGTCTCCCTAAACCGGCATTTGAGCCGCAATCCGTGGCGAAGCGCGATCAGGTGCTCGAGTATTTGGCGGCAGCCGACGCGGCCTTGGCGCGAGACCATCTGAGTCGACCCCGGCGCAACAGCGCGTTTGAGCTCTATCGCAACGCCTTGGTGCTCGATCCGGAAAATATCCATGCCCACAACGGTGTGTCATTGATCTTGCGTCGTTATATCGCTTTAGCCAATGCCGCGTTAAGTCAGGGCAACGTTGAGCGGGCGCTATCACTGTTGGCGCGAGCGCAGGGTTTGGATGCCAATAATCGCGCTGTGATCCAAATGCGGCAAGCGCTGGTGCAGCAGGAACAGCTGGCCTCAAACGGTGAGCGGCCTATCGTTGTAACCTTAGATGTGAACCAGCTCAAGAATCGAGATCCGGCCTTGGTTCAGCGCTTGCGAACGCTGGCATTGTCGCTGGCCGATAGCGGAGAGCGGATTGTCATCTATGCGCGCACCGATAGGGAAAGCCGATGGTTGTACCAACAGCTAAAGCAAGCGCAGCCGAATCATCACTTCGTCGTAACCACCGGGTTGTCATCTCGACCGCGTATTGTTCGAGTACCGGTTGTGAGTGAGTCCTGATAGTATCGAGCCGGTTGGTCAGGATTCAATTGCCGGCTTTTGAGCTGCTATTCTTAAAGCCCGCTGTGGTCGCTAAAGACTGCATTTCTCTAATTTAACCCACCCAGTTTAGGGATGAACGAGGAGCTTACGTGAGTTTGTTGCGCCAATTGGTTATTGCAATCACGCTATTGGTGATGGTGTTGCTGGCCGGAAATTTGATTGTGAGTGTGGTTAATGCGCGGGTCTATTTTTTCGCGCAAATGAATGTGCACGCGCAAGATACGGCAACGGCACTTGGCTTTAGTATTTCCCAAGCGGCGCAGGAAAAAGACGCTGTCCTAATTGGCTCAATGATCGATGTAATTTTTGACCGCGGTTATTACCGTCAAATTTCTTATCGCGACCTAGAGGGTAAGACTTTGGTTTCGCGCGATGTCACCTTACAAGTTGACGATGTTCCCGCGTGGTTTGTTGACCTCATTGAAATCCCCGAGCCTCAGGGCGAGTCCGAAGTCATTAATGGGTGGTTTCGCTTAGGTAAAATCGAAGTGGTCGCGCACACGGGGCTGGCCTATCGTGACCTGTGGCGCGTATTTCGCGAACAATTATGGCTGTTCCTGTTTACTGCCGTAGCGGCTTATGGCCTGGCCGGTGTTTCATTGCACTTTCTTTTACGTCCATTAAAGCGCGTGGAAAAGCAGGCGGACGCCATTTGTCGGCGCGAATTTCCCGAGCAGCAACAGCTACCGCGCACACGCGAATTGCGCTCTATGGTTCAGGCGATGAACCGCATGGTCGAAAAAATTAAAGATATGTTTCAAGAGCAATTGGAATTGACCGAATCTTTACACCGGTCTTCCCATGTGGATTTTATTACCGGCCTGTCCAACCGGCTAGATTTTGACGCGCGTTTAGAGTCATTTATCAAATCTGAATTGGGTGGCGGTGAGGGTGCGCTGTTGCTTTGGCAACTATCCGGCATGCAAACATACAATGAATCCTATGGTCGAGAAGCAGGCGATTTGTTGTTGCGTCAAATTGCCGATGTCTTTAAACCCCTCGCAGAGGCTTGGCCAGGCGCTATAGTCTCGCGCCGAGGTGGCACGGATTTTTGTATTTTTATTCCCGCCATTGAGCGCGTTCAAACAGTGGCCTTGTGTGAAGATTTGGTGGCAAAGGCGCAGCTGATCAGTTGGCCTGAAGGGAAGTTGCCTCTGTACCTAGGTGTAGTTCACGATCAAGTGGTCACGCTCGATAGTCAATTGCTGAGTCGAGCCGATGCCGCCCTGCGCATTGCTCAGCATCAGGTTGATAAAGGTTGGCATTTACAGCTCACCGAAACCGTGGGTGCTAGGCCTGCGGGTGAGTGGCGCCAATTGCTTGAGCGCACCTTGAGTGACGGCCAGTTGGCGCTACATTACCAACCAGTTTACGATGTCAATAAACAGTTGCTGCACGCGGAAGTGCTGGTGCGCATGAATGTAGACGGTCAATTGCAGCATGCGGGTAGCTTCCTGCCCATGGTCGAGCGTTTTGCCTTGGTCGACACCCTAGATCGACGTGTGCTGGAGATGTTGGCGCAAACTTTTCAGGACACGCAGGCGAATTATTGCGTCAACCTTTCACCTAGAACTATCGCGCTGCCACATTTTCGTCAATGGTTAAAAGATTTCCTGAGCCGCAATGCGAATCTCGCTAGCCGTTTGGTTATTGAAGTGAGCGAGAACGTCGTTCTACATTCATTGGATGCACTGAGGGATTTGGTTGCCATCAGCAACAGCGCTGGCGCTAAGGTGTCTCTGGATCACTTCGGTGTTACTGGTAAAGCGTTTAATTACCTACAGAGTTTGCCATTACACAGTTTAAAAATAGATCGTAGCTTCATCACAAATCTGCATAGCCGTCAGGATAATCAGTTCTTCGTTAAATCATTGGCTCAGATAGCGCACAGTTGCGATATGATACTGCTGGCCGAGGGCGTGGAAACAGAGCAGGAGTGGCAGCAAGTTGGCGCACTCGGACTAGATGGTGCTCAGGGGTATTACTTAGGTCGGCCCGCCGCTGGGTTAGCTTAGCGATAGTTTTTTAGGAGAATAATGATGAAAAAGTGTTTGATTTTTGTTTTGTTTGCGCTTTTTACCCAAGCCGTTGTTGCCGAAATCCAGGTGACCGATGTGTGGGTGAAGGAATCTATTCCTGGCACCAATACTTCGGCACTGTTTGCCACACTATATAACACGACACGCAAACCCACCGAGCTGATCAAAGTGATGGTTGAAGGCGTCGATAAAGCAGAGCTCCATACCCACAATGAGCAAGATGGCATGATGCAAATGCGTCGTGTAGCTGCGATAGATATAGGTGCGCGGGCGACAGTAACATTGGCACCGGGTGGGTTTCATGTCATGTTGTTTCAATTAAAAACACCACTAAAGGCGGGTGCCGAGGTTGCGGTTGAATTTCGATTTAGTAATGGCGAGCACGTAGCCGCTGTTGCGAAAGTGGTGAACCCTCATCAGACCGGCGACCATCAACATCACCACTAGCGACAAACTCGGGAGGTTATAGCGCATGGCATGGCATGGAATTAAACGCTTGTGGTTAAAAAACAAGCGCAGCATGAGCGATTATGGTGCGGATGTTAAAGCAGATTTAGCTGAAGGAAATATTATGTGGCGCTGGATGGCAATTGCACTGCTTATTTTATTACTTACTGTTGCCGGCCTAGGCTTCTATTGGGATCAAGAGCCCGATGCGTTTTCCGTGCAGCAAAATGCCATGCTTCGAGTGCCTGTCCACGGTGATAAGCCGGTGGTCGGCACGGTAACCACCGCAGCACTTATTCACATCGCTGAAACGCTGCTCGATAAACCCGGAGGCTATTTAAGCAATGACATCATGCCGCCAAGCGTGTGGATGGATAACCAGCCGAGTTGGGAATACGGCGTGCTCATTCAAGTGCGCGACCTAAGCAAGGCGATGCGCGAGGTGCTGAGTCGCTCGCAGTCCCAGTCGCGTGAAGATAAAGACTTGGCGCTAGCCGAGCCGCGTTTTAATTTTAATCACAACAGTTGGGTGCTGCCATCGTCTGAATCTGAATACCGTGCCGGTATAAAGTTGTTGAATGCTTATTTAACGCGATTAGTAGATGATAACGAACAAGATGCGCAATTTTATGCCCGCGCCGATAATCTAAATTATTGGTTGCGGACAGTCGAGTCGAGGCTGGGTAGCTTGTCGCAGCGTTTATCTGCCAGTGTTGAACAAAATCGAGTCAATACTGATCTCGCTGGTGAAACCGCAGCAAAAAAATCCACCGCCACACCGCGAGAGCAAATGGTGAAAACCTCTTGGTGGGAAATCGATAATGTGTTCTATGAGGCGAGAGGTACGTCTTGGGCACTTATGCACATGCTGAAAGCGGTCGAAGTTGATTTTGCCGATGTCCTAAAGAATAAAAATGCCCTCGTTAGCTTGCAGCAAATTATTCGAGAGTTGGAAGCCACGCAAGAGCCGTTGCATAGTCCGATGGTGCTGAATGGCACCGGCTTTGGCATGTTGGCGAACCACTCTTTGGTGATGGCAAACTATGTTTCGCGCGCTAATGCAGCGATTATTGATTTGCGCGAGTTGCTCTCTCAGGGCTAAGTGCGTGTTAGGGGTTAATGGGTGACAGTGAACCAAGGCTTTCTGCTCACCCGCGATTGGCGCGATGCCCGCTCGGGCTTGGCGCTGGAGTTTTGGTTAGCAACACCGCAGGGTAGCAAAGCGCTGCGGGTCACCAATCAAGAAAGCGTCTGCTTCTTACGTCAATCTGATCAAGCGCAATTGGCTAAGGTGTTAGAAAAACACCGCGGTTGGCGCGTGCAAACCTTGAGTTTACTCACCCATGACGGCTTGGCTGTGAGTGCGCTCTATAGTCGCAGTCATGTGCAGCAGCGCGAGGCTGTGAAGTTATTAAGCGATGCGGGTATTGTCACCTGGGAGGCCGACGTTCGCCCGGCCGATCGGTATTTAATGGAGCGGTTTATCACCGCAGATATCGCTTATCAACCAGGGCCCATTAGCCGCGGTTATATTGCCCCGAAACAGGTCAAGCCGGCAGCCGTTTCTGAAATTAAACTCAAGGTGCTGTCCATCGATATTGAAACCTCGATGAATGGCTTGCAGTTGTTTTCCATTGCACTGCAGGGGCAAGGCGTGAGTCGCGTTTATATGGTTGGCGCGAGTGAAGATCAGCATTTCGCTGAATCGGAATTGGACTTGATTGCTTGCGCGAGTGTCCGAGAGTGTTTGGATAAATTTTTGCGCGCAATTCGACTCCTTGATCCAGACATAATAATCGGCTGGAATGTTATTGGTTTCGATCTCTGGATGTTGCAGCGATTCTGCGATCAACAGTCGATAAAATTTAATCTCGGGCGCGACGGTTCCACGCCGCGCTGGCGCGAAGAGCCTGACAGCGAAAGACGCTACATCCATATCGCCGGCCGCGTGGCACTGGACGGCATCGATCTGGTGAAAGCAGCAGCGTTTAGCTTCGATAGTTACAGCCTACAGCAGGTTTCGCAGTCTGTGTTAGGTGTGGGCAAACTGATCGCGGGTAGCGATGGCGGCGCGGAGATTGCCCGCCTCTTTGACACCGATAAACCGGCCTTGGCGCACTATAATTTACAAGATTGTCAGTTGGTAAGTGACATCTTTGCGAAACTAAATTTATTGGACTTCGCGGTCGCCAGAGCCCGGTTGACTGGACTGCCGCTCGATCGCATAGGCGGCTCGGTGGCGGCCTTCGAGTACGCTTATCTGCCACTCCTGCATCGCGCTGGCTTTGTTGCGCCAAATCTGGGCGAAATTGAATCGGACGTCATTAGCCCCGGAGGCTATGTGATGGATTCTATTCCGGGTTTGTATGACGATGTTTTGGTGTTGGATTTTAAAAGCCTTTACCCGTCGATTATTCGCAGTTTCCTCATTGATCCCTGTGGTTATTGGTTGGCTAAAAATGGTCAATATAAAGTGGATCAAATAGTACGGGGTTTTAACGAGGCGTATTTTGCCCGAGAGGGGCACCTATTACCGGGTATCATCGAAAAACTTTGGGCGGCACGGGATCAGGCGAAAGCGGAAAAAAACCAGCCCTTGTCCTATGCCATAAAAATCATCATGAATTCCTTCTACGGCGTGCTGGGCTCTGAGGGCTGCCGTTTTTTCGATCCACGCGTGTGCAGCTCTATTACGCTGCGTGGCCATGAGATCATTCAGCGTTCGAAACAGTGGATTGAAAGTCAGGGTTTCGCCGTTATCTATGGCGATACGGATTCGCTTTTTGTTTGGGTTGGAGCGGCAAAAAATGGGCTAAACCCTCAGGCTGTGGGCGCTCAGTTAGCGCTGGGGTTAAATCAGTGGTGGACGCAAACCATTCGCGCTGAACACCAGCTAAGCAGTGCATTAGAGGTGGAGTTTGAAACTCACTTTAAGCGTTTTTTTATGCCCACTATTCGAGGTTCCGAGGCGGGTAGTAAAAAACGCTATGCCGGTATTATTACCAATGAACGCGGTGCGGATGAATTAAAATTTAAAGGCTTAGAAAGTGTGCGCACCGATTGGACACGCCTAGCACGGGATTTTCAAACAGAGCTCTACTGGCGGCTATTTCACGGCGAAGCAGTGGATCAGTGGATTATTGATCTGGTGGCCGAGCTCCGCGCTGGGGTAAAAGATGATCAGCTGGTGTATCGCAAGCGCCTGCGTCGTAAACTCGAAGACTACGCTAAAAGTCGCCCGCCTCACGTGCAGGCGGCGCATAAATTAGCACAGGCGGGTTTGGCGCCAAAACGTGGAGATTGGGTGGAGTATTTCATCACCATTAATGGTCCGGAGCCCAAGGCGACGAGAACGTCGAGCATCGATTATCAGCATTACTTGGATCGGCAATTACAGCCCGTCGCCGAGGCTATACTGCCGTTTTTTGGCTACTCTTTTTCGGGTTTGGTGGACAGCCAGATTCGATTATTGTGAGCAGAGCGATCGATTCGCTCTAAGTGTCTAAATCTTTTACAACGATTCAGTTGCATCTGATCTAAGCAATTTAGAAATCTATTTCTATACTTGTCTAATTGACCCTTAGATTTGTCTAGGAATGTGTATTTGAAACCCACCGCCATCCCGCTAAATAACGACGCGACAGATGAGCATGACCTGCTCGCGCGCTCAAGCGACTGCGTGCTGACCTTGGATCGGCACGGCGCCCTCGTCGCCATTAATGCTTCTGGTCGAAAGGTATTCTCAGGCATTAAAAACCTATCAGAGCCCTTGCTTGGTCGCTCGCTTCTCTCATTATTGGGTAGGGAGGAGGGTGATAAGCCAGCACAAGCTTTCGCAGCGCTGCTGGCGATGTTCTATCGCGAGGGCGGCGTCATGCTGCGCGGGACTAACAGCGCCGGTCAGCCACTGGCTTTACAGTGGGTCGCGGCCGCGCCGGTGGGCGATGAGGTGATCTTGCTATTGAAGGATGCCAGCCTATCTCAACCCTTTCGTTCCGAGCTTGTGGCTTTGAAAGAACAGTTGCAGGTGGCGCTGTTTTCCGTGACCGACGCGGTGATTGTCACCGATTCAGAGGGCCGTATTGAAACCCTGAATCCAACGGCTCGTAGTTTGTTAAAAGTATCTGCCCACAGCGCCGTCGGCGTGGAGCTGTGCCAGCTCTTTACCCTGTTTGATGGCAGCTCGCACAGGCCCTTGCCGTGCATTGTCGCTGACGCCTTGCGTCGAGGCCGGTTAAGTAATAGCACGGAAAATGCCTGTTTATTTGTTAGTGGCGAGGCGCCAGTGATTATTTCCGCGGTAGCCTCGCCGTTTCGCAACAGTCAGCGCGATGTCGCCGGTTGCGTGTTGGTATTTAGAGACGCGAGTCAAAACCGGCGCGTTTCGGCGCGTATGAATTGGCAGGCCACCCATGATGGCCTAACGCAGCTGCCTAACCGCGAGCATTTTGAAGCGGAGCTGGCGCGCGAGGTAGCACGAGCAAAAGTCGGCGCAGGTGGTCATGGCTTGTTGGTGATTGATATTTATCAATTCCGCGTCATTAACGATACCTGTGGGCAGGGTACTGGCGATGCGTTGCTGGTGTGTTTGGCGGAGGCGTTTAGCAAGTCGTTAAGAAGTCAGGATTTATTGGCTCGGATCGGCAGCGATGAGTTCGGCGTGTTATTGCGTGGCGCGACCTTGGCCGGTACGCAGCGGGTGGCTGAATTGCTGGTGCAGGCCGCTCAGCAACTGGATTTTAGCAGTGAAGGCCGTGCCATAAAGGTCGCAATCTGTGTCGGTGCTATGGCGATTGATATCGATACAGAGTCAGAAGGTCAGGCTTTAGCTGCCGCCACGGCGGCCTGTGAAGCCGCCAAAGAGACAGGTCGTAATCGAATCCATTTGCACAGTAACTTAAATTCGGCAACGGTTGAACGGCGCCGAAATGAAATGCATTGGGTATCAAAAATTACCACGGCTTTGGCGGAAGATAGGTTGGTTATGTATATCCAGCCGGTGATCAGCGTTGCTTGCCCGAGTGATGCCAACCATTTTGAAGTCTTGGTGCGCATGCGCGAAGGCGACAATATCATCGCGCCTGGGCAGTTTTTACCCGCGGCAGAACGCTATGGGTTGATGGATGAAATTGACCGTACTGTGCTGTTGAAAGTTATTGATTTTATCGCTCAAATGCCCGATAGCCCACACAGCTTTGCGGTTAACATTTC
Source organism: Simiduia litorea (assembly GCF_042853465.1). Taxonomy (GTDB): domain Bacteria; phylum Pseudomonadota; class Gammaproteobacteria; order Pseudomonadales; family Cellvibrionaceae; genus Simiduia; species Simiduia litorea. The sequence goes on from NZ_AP031497.1 coordinate 479,701, forward strand.
GGGTACCACTATCAGCGATGACTCCTTCGCCAATTTTGTGTTAAGCGAGGTGCAAAGCAGTGGCATAGACGCGAGTCGCCTGCACTTTGAAATTACAGAAACAGCCGCCGTGGGTAATTTACGTGCGGCACTGAAATTGATGAATAGCTTGAAGGCGTTAGGTTGTAAGTTTTATCTCGATGACTTTGGCAGTGGCCTATCATCCTTTGCCTACCTCAAGGGCTTGCCAGTAGATTATCTAAAGATTGATGGCAGTTTTGTTAAAGCGATGACTCCGGGTTCAATTGATTTTGCGATGGTGAGCAGTATTAATCACCTCGCCAAGGTCATGGGTTTAAAAACCGTGGCTGAGTTCGTTGAAAATCGCGAGGTGTTGACGCTGCTCGAGGAGATAGGTGTGGACTATGCACAGGGTTATTATTTTGCAGCGCCAGCACCTATGCTCGCGCTGCTCAAGCCATAACCCCGATCGGTATAGTTGTGTGATTTAAACTAGCGCGCGGTACTGTGCTGCGCTGAGCCGAGGCCCGTATTGGCTAACCACTTGTGCAGCGGCTTTGTTGGCTAGATGTCCCGCCTTTTCGAATGACCAGCTCTGGCTTAAGCCAAACAAAAACGCGCCGGCAAACATGTCGCCGGCACCGTTGGTGTCGATGGCTTTTGCTGGATATCCGGCGACCTTAATTTCTTTTTCTCCATCGAATAGTAAAGCGCCGTCGGCGCCGAGGGTGATGGCAAATGCGCGAGCGTAGTGTTTCAGGGCTTGGGTTGCCTCGGCTATCGTATTTGTCTCGGTAAAACCGAGCGCTTCTTCCAAATTACAAAACAGCAAGTCGACTTTGTTGCCGATCATATCGGAAAGGCCGGCGCGGAAAAATTTTACCATCGCTGGGTCGCTTAAGCTGATGGCGGTTTTCACGCCAGCTTTTTCCGCCGCTTGCCGCGCGTAAATAGCGGCGGGCTTGCCTGTTTCAGAGGTCACTAGGTAGCCTTCAATGTAGAGGTAGCGCGCATTTTTTAGCGCCTCGGTATCGATATCTTCGGTGCAGAGTTTTTCGCTCGCGCCTAGGAAGGTATTCATAGTGCGCTCGGCGTCGGGGGTAATCATCACGAGGCACTTGCCGCTAACACCTTGAGGCAATAGGGGCTTCGCCGCGTGTCGAGTTTGCACACCGGCATCTCTCATATCGCGCAGATAAAAATGGCCGTTGTCATCGTCGGCAACACGGCAGGCATAGGCGCAGGTTGCACCCAAATAGCTGGCGCCGATGATAGTATTTGCCGCCGAGCCGCCGCTAGCGCGGGCGGCACCTAAAAGGTGTTGACCCATCGCGGCCATGAGTTCGGTTTGCCGAGCCTCGTCCACTAGCGTCATAACACCCTTTTCAATGCCCCAATCTTGCAGCTGTCGGTCGGTGGTTTCGATTTCAGTATCGACCAATGCGGCGCCAATGCCGTAGATATCAAAATGTGTCATGTAGAGGCTCTGTCCAAAAAACCGCCATTATCCTAGGCCAATGCCGTGAAGTCTAATGCTGATCTTTTATGGCCCACTGGTTACACTGCGCACTCACTTATGTCCTATAGATTTATTCCAGCACATGGCGAAGAAAGCGACACGTAAAAAAAGACCTGCGGCCAAGGCTGGCCGCCGTTGGTGGCCATGGATTCGCAATTTCACACTCTTGGCGGCCGCGCTCGGCCTAGTGGCCCTGGTTATCATTGATCGTCAAGTCCGGCTTAAATTTGAGGGCAAGAAGTGGGCGCTGCCCGCGCGCGTCTATGCACAACCATTGGAATTGTACGATCAAGCGAGAATGTCACCTGAGCTGTTAGAGGCGCAGCTGAAGCGGTTGGGCTATCAGCCAGTGGTAAAAATTTCAGGTACCGGCCAGTTTGAGCGGGTACAGCAAGGTGGTGTGGCAAATTATGTGATCGCAACTCGTGGCTTTGATTTTTGGGATAGGAAAGAGGCCGCCGAGGTTTGGCAGCTGCGCTTGCGCCATGGCCGAGTGGATTTTATTAAGCCCCAATCTGGCCCAGACGATGTGATGCGCCTTGAGCCGGAGCAGATAGGCGGCATCTTTCCCGCTCACTTGGAAGATCGCGAACTGGTTAAATTAACCGATATTCCACCTCTGCTAGGCGAAACCCTGATCGCGGTGGAAGATAAGCACTTTCTCGATCATCAAGGTATTTCCTTTCGCGCCATTGCGCGCGCTCTGTTGGCCAATATTCAAGCCGGTGGCGTCGCGCAAGGTGGCAGTACCTTAACCCAGCAATTGGTGAAGAATTTTTATTTAACCAATGAGCGAAGCTTAACGCGCAAAGGTTTAGAGGCGGTTATGGCCGTGCTGTTAGAGTTGCACTACAGCAAGGCGGAGATTCTTGAAACTTATCTTAATGAGGTATATCTCGGTCAGCAGGGCGCTAAGTCTATTAATGGCTTTGCCTTGGCGTCGCTGCATTATTTTCGTAAACCCTTGGCTGAGTTAGGCACGGATCAAATTGCCTTGCTGGTCGGTTTGGTCAAAGGCGCTTCTTACTACAACCCGTGGCGCTCGCCCGAGCGAGCCAAAGCGCGTCGAGATTTGGTACTTGGGGTCATGCGTGATTCAGGTCTGATTACAGCGCAACAATACCAGCATAACCTAGCGCGGCCCTTGCGAATTAGTCAGCAAAATAGTGAGCCGGTGACCCGCTATGCCAATTTTCTCGACCTGGTGAAGCGCCAGTTAAAACGCGATTACGATAGTGCTGATTTGCAGTCGGAGGGCTTGCGAATATTCACCACCTTGGATGTTCGGGCTCAGGCTCAGGTGGAAAAGCAATTGGCAAGTCAGCTCCGGCGCATCGAGGCGGACTACAAACTAGATGCAGAGAGTCTTCAGGGCGCCGCCATCGTGGTGCAGGTTGGTACCGCCGAAGTTCTAGCTTTAGCGGGCGATCGCAAGCCGTCGGTGGCAGGCTTTAATCGGGCGCTTGATGCGCACCGTCAAATCGGTTCTCTGGCAAAGCCGGCTGTCTACCTCGCCGCATTGTCCCAGCCGAAAAGCTATCAGTTGTCGACACTGGTGAGCGATTCACCCGTGCGAGTGGCGGGGCCGGATGGCGAGTGGGCGCCGCGCAACTATTCTCATCAAAGCCATGGTGAGGTGCCGATGGTTGAGGCGCTCGCGCAGTCTTACAATCAGGCCACCGCGCGTTTAGGGATGCAGCTGGGGTTGGGCCGGGTAGCGAGTGCGATGAGCCAATTAGGTGGCACTGCCGATATTCCTCGGGTACCTGCTATGTTGCTCGGCGCGGTGAACATGGCGCCCATCGATGTGGCAGAGCAATATCACACGCTAGCGGCCGATGGCTTTTATTCGCCTTTGCGCGCTATTCGAGATGTCACAACTCGCGAAGGTAAGCCGCTCAACCGCTACGCATTGGCGGTAGAGCCACGCTTTTCGCCGGCCGCGGTGTACCAGTTACAGTATGGTTTGCGGGCGGTAATGCGCGAGGGTACAGGTAAGGGCGCTTATCAATATTTACCCGCCGAGCTCGATGTGGCGGGCAAAACGGGCACCACCAATGATCAGCGCGACAGCTGGTTTGCCGGCTTTAGCGCTGATCATGTCGCGGTAACTTGGGTGGGCCGCGACGACAATGGCACCACACCGTTGACCGGCGCCACGGGTGCGCTACCGATTTGGGCTAACATTATGGCCAATATCAATACTCAGAGCTTGAATGCCCCAGCCCCAGAGGGCATTGTTTTTCACTGGGTAGACGGCCCATCCGGTCGAGCCAGCGACGAAAACTGTCAGAATGCTCGCTTAGTGCCCTTTAGTGCTGGCTTGGTGCCAGAGGGGCGTGCGCCCTGTGCATATGTTGAGAACCCGTTAAAGTTTTGGTGGAAAAACCTATGGCAGTAACCTTGAGCACTCGAGTTTTAATGTTGTCACTGGCAATCTTCGTTGTTCTGCTGGTGGGTTGTTCTCGCCAGGCGGTGGCTCCCGATATCGAGGCGGCAGAAGCCACAGAGTCGGAGAGCGCAAGCCCCGCCGCTGAAAGCCCAAAGCGTTCAGAGGCCTTATCGCGCTTGATTGCGCGCGCTAGTGAGGCTTATCAGACCGGTGATTATCAGACAGTAGTGGATGTTGCCGAGCGCGGCTTGCGCATGGATCGCTACGCACCTGAGCTCTATCTCCTGTTGGCACAAGGCTATTATGGCCTCGGGCTAAGTGAGCAGGCGGTGAGTTTTGCTCGGCTCGGGTTACGTTACATCAGTGCTCGGCCAGATCTGAAGCCTGCGCTTCAAGCCTTGGTAGAGGCAGACTGAGGCCTAGGCGATAGTCTACCCGAGTGATAACATGCACAAGTGTGCAGTTTTAGCGCTTCGCGCTCAGTAGAATAATCACAAGATTTAGCAGCAACTCAGGCTTTGAGACTTGTAGGTGTTGGTCGAGCCGATTCTTGACTACACTTGGCCTATGGGCTGTTAAGCATGGACGTCATCCACAAGAAAACATCTTTATGACCGTATCGGGTAAATCCACCACAACTGGTAAGTCAGCTACGACAACATCGGCAGAGGCTAGTGTTATCGAACGCTTGAAGGCTTGCCAAAAAATAGTTGTAGAAGCGAGTAAAACTCAGCTCGTAGAATTCATGAAACAATTCTCGGAAGCTCTGAATGGCTTGGTCAGCGAAGCAAAAACTGATCAGGAGCGTTCCAAGGCTAACGAACTTTTGCGTGAATTTAATGAAAAGCAAGAAGTGCTAGAGCGCTATTTTTGTGGTTATTTGGGTGAGGGCTTTATTAAGTTTAAAAATAAAACCCTGAGCACCGAAACCGGTGAAGAAAAATATAATGGCGACATGCTGTCCTTGGTTGAAAATGCAGACTTGGAAGAAACCATTGCCATTGCATCAATTACTCGACGCGCTGATGCCCAAGTATCCGAGGCTATGTGGGCGCTAAACCAGCGCTTTGCCATGCTCAATGGTGGCGACAAGGTTGAAGACAAAGGCAACCCCATAAGCCCGGTACAATTTTGTGAGTCGCTGCGTAAAGCACTGCGCAAGTTAGAGTTAAATACCAAAGCCAAAATTCTCGCCTATAAGCAATTTGATTTGCATTTTATTCCCGGTCTGGTCGATTTAATGGGCGAGGTGAACAGTTATTTTATTGAGTCTGGCGTGTTGCCGAACTTGCGCTATACACCAGGTGCTAGCAGTCATGCAGGCGGAGGATCGGTGGGTGCGGGTGCCGCGCCGGTGGATTATGAAGAATCCTTCGAGGGTGTGGCCGACGAAGCGGTAATGCAAAGTGCAGTGCCTGACATGGCGGGCCAGCCTATGTCGCCTAATATGGGTCGCATACCTGGCTTTACCTCCCCAGTATCCCATGGGCCAGCGCAAGCGCCAGATCCAAGCCTACCCACGCAGCAATACCAAGCTGGCCTAGTGGGCGCCATTCGCGGCTTGCAAAATCAACTGGGAGCGCCGCAGCAGGCTGCGGGCTATGCACAGCAGCCTATGCAGGGCGCGCCAGTTCAAGGTGCTCCCATACAGGGGGCGAGCAGCCCGATGCAAGGTCAGCCGATTCAAGGCGCGGCGGTGCGTCAGGCTGTGGTTTATTCGAATCACCAGTTGGTCAGTGCGCTACAGAATTTACAGACCCAGGCCACTGCTGTTACCCGCCAGTTTATGCACGCCGACGACGGCGCAGTTGCACCTATGCAACCCGCCATGATTGCCCAAGTTGAGCGGGATCTAACGCAAAAATTACGCGAGCAAAGCGAAGACGGAACTGTTGATGGCAAGGACATGCACACGATTGATTTAGTGGGTATGTTGTTTGAGTACATGTTGTCTGATGACAACCTTCCCGATTCCGTGAAAGCGCTATTGAGCTACTTACACACACCCTTCCTAAAATTGGCGTTTATCGATAAAGATTTTTTTGAAGAGACTGAGCACCCTGCACGCTTGCTGTTAAACAATATGGCTGAGGCTGGTACGCAGTGGGTGTCAAATGATGGTAGTTCGCAATATGAAATTTACCCCAAGATTAAAGCCATTGTCTCGCGCGTGTTGGAAGAATTTAAAAACGACGTGCGACTGTTCGCTGAGTTGCTTCTAGAGTTTAGTTCCTACACCAAAAAAATTGCGCGTCGCCAGGAGTTGATGGAGCGTCGCGCCACCGAAAAAGTGCAGGGCGAGGAAAAATTGCGCGAAGTTAAAATTCGCGTTAACCAAGAGATTCGCGCCCGCACCGATGGTTTGGAATTGCCCTCTGCGGTGTTGTTGCTGTTGCTGCAACCTTGGTCGGATTACTTAGCCTTTGTGTTGCTTCGCTACGGCGATGAATCGGAAAGTTGGACTCGAGCATTAACTGCCGTGGACGATATCTTGTGGAGTATCTTGCCGAAGGAAGCCAGCGCTGAACGAGCTAGGCAAATGGACCTGCACGATAGCTTGTTAGATGTTATCGAAACCGGTTTTGAAACTATTGGCTACGACCAAGCTAAAGGTAAAAAGCTCATCGAAGCATTGGTCTCTTTGCAAAAAATGGCGTTGCAGAGTAAACGAGTGGAAGTTGCTCCCGCCCCGATGCGCGACAAGCTTGAAACTATGGCGGCAGAAAAAGCTGGCCATACCGATTTCGGTAAGGATAAAGCGACCCCGGAAGAAGAGCGTATGGTGGAAAATTTGAAAATGATCGAATTTGGCACCTGGTTTGAGCTGGAAGGTGGTAAGCGCCTTAAAGTGGCTTGGTACAACTCTAAAACCCTGCACTACATGCTGGTTGATCAAATGGGCAAAAAGGTTGCAATGAAATCTGGTCTGGAGCTCGCACGTGAAATGTTGAGTGGTGCGGCTAAGGTTATTGCTGGTTCGACCAAACCTTTCTTCGAGCGCGCCTTGGAAAATATTTTCCACAGCCTAAATTCAAAAGCCGCCGAAGGCGATACCGCGAATGCAGAATAATAAGCGGCGTTTAGTTCGGCATGAGTTGAATGCCAGCATCGATGTTTGGGATGCTCAGTCGGATGAGCATCTTGGCCGTTTGGCCAATATTCACGCTCAAGGGCTAATGCTGTTATCTGACGCGCCGTTAGTTGAAGAAAGGCTTTACTCGCTGCGGCTAACCTTGCCGCAAAGTTTGGTAGGTGCGGGAGAGCTTACGCTGGCGGTAGACTGCCTATGGGTTAAATCCTCAGAGGATGAGTCGCGTCATTGGGCCGGTTGTCACATCATCGACATATCTGATCAAGGGCTGGCGGTCGTCGAATTACTTATTAGCCGCTTGCGTTGATCATAACCGATCGCTGTCGATATATTGCCCCAATCCAAAACTGAACAACCATAGCCCCCAAATGCTGTGTTCGATGACACAAGCCAAGGTTGACCGACTCTTCGCATAGGTAAACGCAAACAGTAGCCCGCCGCCGAATGCCACTGCCACCGCTATCCAATTGCCGTAAATAATGTGTGCCCATGCAAAAAAAAGCGCGGAAAGCCAGGCTCTGGTTTTCTTCTTCGGAATGATTTTCTTATAGCGGTGAAAGAAAAAGGTGCGGTAGATCAGTTCTTGAGGGATGACCGAGCAAAGCGGGTAAACCACGAGCAGTATTAGCCAGCGCTCGGTTTCCTGTGTCGGTAAGTGAAACCAGTGGGCATTGGAAAAACTAAAAAACAAAATACCGCTGACGCATAAACCCGCAATAAACGCCGGCCGTCTGCGCCACAATGCCGCACGTAAATTACCACTATTGACCAGCCGGAAACGTTTAAAACCTGGATCTTGCAAAATCAACCACAGGCACAGCGCCGCAAGAACGATTAAGGTTGGCAGTAAGAACTGATGAAGATAGTGCTGCGCGCCAAGCCCCGCCAGTGGGACTAGCACAAATAGCACTAACATCTCCAGCCAGCGAGTTTTCATTTTCATCGTTTACAGACTGGCAAAAACGCGCTTAGCTGCTTCTATTGTCGCTTCAATATCGGCATCAGTATGAGCGGCTGACATAAAGCCCGCTTCATAAGAGGCGGGTGCGAGATAGATGCCTTCGTTGAGCATGCCATGGTAAAAGCGATTAAAACGATCGTTGTCGCAGGCCATCACTTGGGCAAAATTTTCGACCTTTTTTTCGGTGGTAAAAAAGAAGCCAAACATGGTGCCAACGTGATTGGTTGTGAACGGAATGCCGGCCGCATCGGCCGCCGCTTGTAGGCCATTCACTAGGGTCGTGGTGCGCTCGATAATAGGCGGGTAAAAATTAGCCTTCGAGATCAGCTCTAGATTCTTGATGCCCGCAGCCATGGCGACAGGGTTGCCAGATAACGTACCCGCTTGATACACCGGGCCTAAAGGTGCAATCTTTTCCATCACCTCGCGTCGGCCTCCGAAGGCGCCCACGGGCATGCCGCCGCCGATGACCTTACCTAGGGTGATTATATCGCCAGTAACGCCATAGTGGCCCTGTGCACCCGTGTGGCTAACGCGAAAGCCGGTCATGACCTCGTCCATAATTAACAGCGCGCCAGACTCATCGCACACTTGGCGCAAACTTTCTAAGAAACCTGCTACTGGGGGTACGCAATTCATGTTGCCGGCCACAGGTTCAACAATAATGCAGGCGATTTGGCTGCCCATATCGGCAAAGACTTTTTTTAGCCCGCCAATGTCGTTGTATGTGAGCGTCAGCGTGTGGTCGGCCAGTGCCGCTGGTACGCCCGGTGAACTGGGCACACCCATGGTTAAGGCACCAGAGCCTGCTTTGACTAAAAGTGAATCTGAATGGCCGTGATAGCAACCTTCAAACTTGACAATTTTGTCGCGGCCAGTGAAACCGCGGGCGAGGCGAATGGCGCTCATGGTGGCCTCGGTGCCGGAGTTGACGAAGCGCACTAGATCCATGCCAGGCACTAGGGCGCAAACTTGTTCCGCTAGTTCGGTCTCCAACGCGGTGGGGGCGCCGAAACTTAACCCAGATTTTGCCCGTTCAATAACGGCCTCCAATACCTCGGGGTGGGCGTGGCCCAAAATCATCGGACCCCATGATTGCACATAGTCGATATATCGCTTTTTGTCCGCATCTATGAGGTAGGCGCCTTTGGCGCTTTCAAAAAAGATCGGCGTGCCTCCTACAGCTCGAAACGCGCGCACGGGAGAATTAACGCCGCCAGGAATAACTTTTTGGGCTTGTTGAAACAGTGATTCTGAGCGACTCATGGCGATATTCCGTTTTTTCTAGAGGGTTCAAATAAGCGGCAGAATTGCCGCGCTGTTTGTTCAATGTTGGCTTGGCCGAACAGGGCGCCGCCTATGGCGATCATATGGGCACCCGCGTTTATAACCTGGTGCGCATTATCCAGATTAATACCGCCAATGGCCACCAAGGGTTTATTGAATTGACCACGCGCTTGGGCGAGCACGCCAAGCTCTGCGGCTACAGCGTTTGGCTTGGTATTGGAATGAAAAAAACGACCGAAGGCCAGATAGTCGGCACCACCTTTGTGGGCGGCATTCGCGAGTGCTAGGTTGCCGTGGCAGGTGATGCCAATGAGCGCATCTGACCCGAGAGCATCGCGGGCTTGTAACAGCGGCGTATCGCTTTGACCAAGGTGGACGCCGTCCGCTTGCACTGTCGCGGCAAGCGCAAGATTGTCATTGATCAAGAGTTTGCAATCGAAGTCATCGCATAGCTGACGCAGTAGCCTTGCACGCGTTAGTTGATCTTTAGGTGCGGCCATCTTGTCGCGATATTGTAACAATCGGCAGCCGCCTTCGAGGGCGGCTGTGCATTGTTTCAAGAGTGTTTTGGTATCGCCTTCTGGGGTAATGGCATAGAGACCCGTCAATTTATGCAGCAAAAGTCGATCCGCTAAAACGATTAAAGTCGTAAATTATATCAGTGCTTGTAGGATTTCTTTTGCGCTTTTTCCGTGGCCCAAAAAAGGCGATTGGGTACCAGTTTTCCCATGCCCACGCGGCGCGCGTGTTGCACTGATTGCCAAGCAAATTGCTGTGCCTGATGGCAGGCGTCTGTGAGTAGGCAACCATGTGCCAAATAAGCGGCTGCGGCGGTGGCCAGTGTGGCGCTCGCGCCCATAATACCCTCGAGCTTTGTGCCAGAGCCTTGTAGCTCGAACTCTTTGTGTTCGGTATGGGGTAAATAGAGTTTGTTGACACTGGCGTGTCGACTTTGTCGGCAGCGTGAGACGAGCAATGATTTACAGCCAAAGTCCAGCAGCAATTGGGCTTTGGCATCGGTGGTGTCACCGCCAGGGGCGAGTTGTTGTAGATCACTTTGCCGCGCGCACAGCAAGGTGGTTTGAGGCAGCAGCAAGGTTTGTAATGCTTGCAGTATACCGTGCCGGTGCACGCCAATGGATTGCGCGCTCGCATCGATAACCACTTTGATTTGTGGGTAATCCAGTAGGATGCTGTGAATTGCCTCGCAGTGGCTCACGCTGCTAAGTTCGCCAATTTTTATGGCAGTTACGGGCATATCCTCTAATAGGGCGCGAGCCTGTTCTATGATCAGCGCAGCGTCCACGGCTTGCAGCTCTTTTATTTCGCGAGTATCTCTGGCGGTGAGTGCGGTAACAACGGTGGCGGCGTGGCAGCCGAGGCTAACGGCTGTTTCAATATCGGCGCTTTGTCCGCCGCAACCTGTGGGGTCGTGCGGGCTGAAGGTGAGAATGACGGGGGTTTCAGGGGAATCCATCGGTCTAACTCAGTTATTCGGGCATCTTTTGAGTCTAACACAGCCACGAAAAGTTGCCGGAATAACTGGACTTAATCTCTTAGCGCCTTAGAAGGGCTTGACCACAACGAGGATAACAATGGGAACCAGTAACAGTACTGGCGCCTCATTAAAAACCCTGAAAAACTTATGGCTTTTTTGGCACTTGTCGTCGCGTAGTTGCAACATAAAATGCCGACAAGCGAAGTGATAAACCACGCATAATAATACCAGCGTCAATTTCGCATGCATCCAGCCAGCACTCAAATAATAACTGGGATTGAAGTGCAGTAAACCCAAGCCCAAAACCAGCGTTACCAGCATGCTGGGCCAGGCAATAATGGAATACAGTTTGGCCTCCATGACTTTGAATCTATCGCGGCTCACCTTATCTTCACTTAACGCGTGATAGATAAATAAGCGCGGTAGATAGAATAGGGCTGCAAACCAGCAGATAACAGCAATGATATGAAACGCTTTTAGCCAAAGCATTGGGTCTCTCCAAGATGATTAAGGTAATTCGCCGCCTGCGGCTTCCCAAATGGTGTACCACTGAGCGCGCGACAACGGTATGTTAAGGCTGTCGCTCGCCGCCTGAATGCGCGCAAGGGATTGGCTGCCGACAATGGGCATAATATTGGCTGGATGTTTTAGCAGCCATGCCAAGGCTATTTGATCGATACCCTGCGCACCAATATCAGAGGCGATTTGCTCGAGTGCGTCGCGGACGTTTTTTGCTTGGCTATCGTCGCCGCTAAACAAACGGCCGCCAGCCAGAGCGCTCCAGGCCATAGGCGCGCGCTTTAACTGCTGAGCTTGATGCAAACTACCATCGTGGAAACTGGCGTGATGCAATACGGATATTTCCATTTGGTTGGTCACTAAGGGGAAACTGAGCCGACTCTGCAGTAAATTAAATTCGCTAACGCTGAAATTGGAAACGCCAAACGCACCGACCTTACCAGCCTGCTGTAAGTTTTCAAAAGCACCTGCCATATCATCGACATCCATGAGCGGATCGGGGCGATGGATAAGCAATAGATCCAGAAATTCTGTATTCAAATTTATTAATGATTGCTCGGCGCTAGCAACGATATGGGCGTAGCCGGTGTCGTAATTTTTACGTGCATGGTGTGGCCTCTGCGGGCTCACCAATTGGATGCCGCACTTGCTCACAAGCTGAATTTTTTCACGTAAATCAGGTCTATTCTTTAATGCCCTTCCGAAGCTGGCCTCGCATAGGTAGTCACCATAAATATCGGCATGATCGTGGCTAGTAATGCCTAAGGCTAAACACTCCTCGATGCGTTGTTCGATGGCTTTGGTATTCATGTCCCACGACATGAGCCGCCACCAGCCGTAAATGATGCGCGAAAGATGTAGTTGATCTGTTAATGCGACTTGTTGCATGGAATCTCCGTTGAGTGAACTGTGAAGGCGGAAAAAGCGCTGACATTAAAGTTGGTAATGGCTCGTGATAGCATGTTTAGTCACTATACCTGTTGCCGATGATAGTAGTGGTGCGCCGCTGCGGTTCACATAGAGAGCGTCGGCGCCGGTTTGTTGCAGTACTAATTGTGCTTCGTATAAGTTTGCGCGCGAATGTATGGGCGTGAGCTGCAAGCGCTTCGCGGGAATTTTGAGTAGATCGACCTGGCGCTCTAGCGACAGCTCTTCGATGGGAGCCTGTTCTAAATAATGGGCGACATCGGCGGGTCTAATTAAAAACTTTTTACCTTCAATTTCGTCGATTAGTAACCAGTTGGTTTGTCGCTCTAACAGCTTGCGTAATTCGTCGTAATACTTACGTCTATCGCAGTTAATAAAATCGCGGTCCATGACGCTTTCAATACCTACGCGCGATAAAATTTGGCTGGCCATGCCCCGTTGCACGGTTTTACCTTGTGCCGCCAGCACTTCCTGAAATAAACCGTTATTGCTAATCAGCAGTCGGCTGGTGATACAAGCAATCACAATCATCAGCATGCTGGGAAAAATGATACTCGGGCTGGCGCTTAGTTCGAGTAAGGCCAAAAGGGCGGCCAGCGGTGCATTTAGTACAGCAGCCATCATGCCGCCCATGCCGAGTAAAACGTAAAACGCTGGCTGCGAGGCGAGCTCTGGGTAAATGGCGTTGGCAATAATGCCGAGTACGCTGCCGATACAGGCGCCGATAAAGAGTGTTGGGCCAATCGAGCCGCCGGGTACACCTAAGCCAAAAACTATACCGGTGATGGTCATTTTTGCCAGAATAATAATCAGCAGCGTATTGATGGCGAAGCTGCCCTGCATGGCTTTGTCGACGGTGTCGTAACCAATACCCATGATATCGGGCACAAAGTAGGCCACGCCGCCGGTGACTAAGCCTGCGGTAAAAAGCCGCAGCGCGACGGGATATTTTTGTAGCGGTACAATTTTGACAATAATTTGTACAAAGGCTGAGGCAAAAAAGGCGATGATCAGCCCGCCAAAGGCAATGTAGGGCAACTCCCATAAGCTGTTCATCTGAATCGGGGGAATGCGAAACGCGATTTCTTGACCAAAAAATATTTGGCTCAACATAGCGCCGGATACCGATGCCAAAATAACCGGTAAAAAACCGATGATGGTGTATTCCATCAGCACCACTTCCATGGCGAATATCACGCCGGCCAAAGGCGTGTTGAATGAAGCGGAAATGGCGGCGGCCACCCCGCAAGCAACGAGCGTGCGCATGCTATTGTTGGGTAACCTAAACCAACGCCCAATAATGCTAGCGCTGGCGGCGCCCATGTGTACGGCGGGGCCCTCACGGCCTACAGATTGACCCGAGGCGAGACAAATTAACCCGCCGAAAAATTGCGCCCATAGGTTGCGCGACGACATGTGACCTTGATGTGAATGCAGGCGATCGAGCACGTGGGTAACGCCCACTGATCGATAGCGCGATTGTAATAGATGGAACATGACGGCTAGAATTGTTCCGCCGATGATGGGTAGCGCAACATGCCAGGTGCTGTCTAAGCTTTCAAAATCATCATTACCGTGCGGTAGCAACCACGCTAAAGGTTCATCAATGGCAATGCGAAATAATATGATGACAGCCGCGGCGGCCAGCCCGCTTAATAAGCCCAAAAGGGTGAGTTGCGGTAACGCATCCGAATAGGCTAAACGCAATCGAAAGTTGTCGAGCCAATTTTGAATGAAAGCAATAGTTCTGCGCGACATGAGATTCCAGTGTTACCCAGTGGCTGGTTAATATTCACACAGCACGGTTAAGCTTAGGTCAAAAAGCCGTATCGTCAGCATGACCTATACTGCGCAATGGGCATATTGGTGAAAACAATCTTTCGATTTGATTAAGCAGCACATATTATACGAGATTCAACTGACAAGGTGAGGCGGGAGTTCATTGTGATTAAAGTAGGCATAGTCGGCGGTACGGGTTACACAGGCGTGGAGCTTCTGCGTTTGTTGGCCAATCACCCGCAAGCAGAAGTAAAGATTATTACCTCGCGCGCAGAAGAGAACGTTCCTGTTGCGCACTTGTTTCCCAATCTTCGCGGCCATTATGATTTAGCCTTTAGCGCGCCGGATGCCGATACACTTGGTGAGTGCGATGTGGTGTTTTTTGCTACACCCCACGGCGTGGCGCAAGCGATGATGCCGGAGTTGATGAGCAGAGGCACCCGCGTGGTGGATTTATCTGCTGATTTTCGCATTAAAGATGCCGCCTTGTGGAGTAAGTGGTATGGCAAGGAGCACGGTTGCCCTCAGCTCATTGGCGAGGCGGTTTATGGTCTGCCTGAGCTTAATCGACACCTGATCGCCGATGCGCAGTTAGTTGCTTGCCCCGGTTGTTATCCCACCGCAACCCAGTTGGGTTTTATTCCATTACTGGAAAACAATTTAGTTGACCCCTCGCGCTTAATTGCCAATGCCGCGAGTGGCACCAGCGGTGCTGGGCGTCAGGCCAGTATTGACGCATTATTGTCTGAGTCGTCCGATAGTTTTAAAGCCTATGCCTCTGCAGGTCATCGTCATCTGCCCGAGATCGAGCAGGGTTTGAGGTCGGTGTTAAATAAAGACGCCGGCCCTTTGAGCTTGACCTTTGTGCCGCATCTTTTACCCATCGTGCGCGGTATTCATGCGACTCTCTATGCAACCTTGCGTGGCAATGCGGGCGATTTACAGGCGCTGTACGAAGAGCGCTATGCCAATGAGCCCTTTGTCGATGTGCTGCCGGCTGGTAGTCACCCACAAACTCGCAGCGTTAAATCGTCGAATATGTGCCGTATTGCCGTATGCCAACCGCAGCAGCGTGATACGGTAGTGGTGATGTCAGTTATCGACAATCTCACTAAGGGTGCCTCGGGTCAGGCCATACAAAACATGAATATCATGTTTGGGTTTGATGAAACCTTGGGGCTTAACAGTCCAGCCTTGCTGCCCTAATAGGGCTGGCGTAACTCTTTAAGGGAGGTATTGATGTCCTCAGTTAAGGGCAGTAAACAGTATCGTTTGGAAGTGAAACCCTATCGGCCGGTGTATCGGTTTTTGATACGGTTTGTCTTGTTGTCGGTCGTTGCCGGCTTGGTGTATTCCTCGCATTGGTACGGTAAAACCCAAGCCTTGAGCTATCAAGAACAGGCCCTGGACGAGCGCGACCAGTTCGAGGCGGCGTTGCAAGAGCGGCAAATTGAAGCGGAAACTCTGCGTCAGGAAGTGGCGAATTTGCGTCTGGGCTCAAAAGTCGACCAAGCCGCGAGCGAAGATGTGCGTAATGAAGTTATCGCATTGAAAGCAAAAATTGCCGAGCTAGAGGAGGATATCGGTTTTTATCGAGGCTTGATGTCGCCTTCGGCTGAGAGTAAAGGGCTTACCATTGGCTCGCTTAATGTCATCTCAACTGGCGTTGCTCGGCACTTTAATTACAAACTGGTGTTGCAGCAGTTAACCTCCAATCATCAGTTATTGACGGGTTCGGTGACCTTTACCATCGTGGGTCGTCAGGGTGAGCTGCCGATGCGTTTAGCGCTGAAGGATGTGTCTTCGAGCGTGAACGATATTAATATCCGGTTAGGTTTTAAGTACTTTCAAAATGTTGAGGGAGAGCTGGTGTTGCCCGAAGGATTCGAGCCTAACAGTATCGAAATTGTTGCTAAGGTCCGTGGTAGCTCGTCCACCGCGATTGAAAAGAAATTTGGCTGGTTGGCAGAAGCCCCAGCAAACTAACAGGGTTATCTTATGAGTCTGACAGGCGGTACGACGCTCATCTCCAAATCCACTGAGGTTATCGGTGATGTCCATTTCAGCGGTAGTTTAGAGATTGAGGGTGTTGTTAAAGGCAATATCATTGCCGACGGCAAGGGTGAGGCCAAGGTTAACGTTCGGGAAAAAGGTCGTGTTGAAGGCGATATTACCGCGCCATTAGTGATGATTAATGGCCAAGTTAAGGGCAACGTCCACTCGAATAAGCATATCGAGCTTGCCGCAAAGGCGGTCGTGGAGGGTAACGTACACTACCATATGATTGAGATGGTAAAAGGCTCGCAGGTGAATGGCAGTCTCGTTTATGGCACTGCGGAACCGGCTGTTCAGGAAAATAAACCTAAGGCTGCTCCCGATATTAAAACCGTGGGTTTAAGCTAATTTAGTCTCACCACAATAGTTGACTAAAACACTGGGGTAATCGGATAATGGCTCCCCGTTTGGCAGCTACAGTGCATGCTACGGTTAGCAGGAGAAGTTATGTCGGCCCCAGAAGTGTTTATCCCTCAAGCTCTGAATGTCACCAGCGGCGCAGCGGCGAAGGTGGCGAGTCTTATCGAGGAGGAGGGAAACTCTGAATTGAAGTTGCGTGTGTATGTTACCGGCGGTGGCTGCTCTGGCTTTCAGTATGGCTTTGCTTTTGAAGAGTTATTGTCTGACGACGATACAATCGTCGAAAAGGATGGCATTAAAGTGGTGGTGGACGCCATGAGTTACCCTTACTTAGTGGGTTCTCAGGTGGATTACGAAGAGGGCTTGCAGGGGTCTCGATTTGTGGTTCAAAACCCGAATGCGTCGAGTACTTGCGGTTGTGGCTCAAGCTTTTCGATGTAATGTAAACAACCAATAAAAAAGGGAGCCTAGGCTCCCTTTTTTATTGGTTGGATTGGTTTAATTCAACAAGCTCGTTCTAAAAACGTGCAAGGTCGCTTTGCTATTAACATCGTAAATTAAGGTGAAATCTTGGTCGGCTTTGTCCTTTGGGATGCTGACCCAAAAGGTGTCGTTATAAATTTTGAAGCCCCACATGCCTGCTTCTAATTTCAGTGTAAGCTTAAAAAGCTTGCCGCCAATATAGTCCAATGACTCAGTGGCACGGCCGCGGTTATGATTTAGTTTGACGTTGTTTAGTGGTGCTGTGCCTGCAGGCTTGGCAAGCAGCGCGTTAATAGTTTGCTTGGCGAAGGCTGCGTCGGCTGTACTTTCTTCTGTTGGCGTTGGCCAGCTTGCGGGCTGGGTAAGCTCTGGGGCCGTGGTTTGTGCTTCCACTACCGGCGCAGGCGCTGCATCGGGCTTTGGAGAAGGTATGGCAACCGCCGGCGCTGGCTTTGGCTTGCGCTGACTTTCGGCAATTCTAGCTTCTTCGATCGTGATTTCGGCGAGTCGCTTGTTCAATTCAATTTCGTGCGCCTGGATGCTGGTGAGCTCGTTTTTCGCGCTGTCTAATCGCTCTTGCATGCGCTCGGTTTTCGCTTCAGTGCGGTTGTAGCGAATGGAGGCGTGGGTGGCTGCGCGCGCGGTGCTGTCGCCAGGGTTTTCTTCGGCTTTGCCGATGGCTTCTGATAGCTTGGCCTCTTGTTTTTCGAGCGCGGCATCTGCGGCGGCAACGTCTTCCTTCGCACGGGCAATCCGGTCGCGTAAGTATTCAGTTCGCTCTTTGTGCTGAGTTAACGTGGCATTGATGCTCTTGCGCTCTTTTGCTAGGGCGTCGAGAGATTGAGCGAATGCCTGGTGGGTGACGAGGCAAAAAAGGGCGAAAATCAGTGCTGTGGTAGGGCGTAATAGGCGCATAAAATAAAGTATTCTGGCTCGTAGGTTGAAATCGGGTGCGAATTATACGCGATAAAAATGTACATTATTTGATCATTTGTGACTGATTAGTCAAAAAATCTATGGCGCGCGTACGTTAATAGTAGACAGCGCCGAGAATAGCGGGGCGTTTTGCGCCGGTGACAGAGCATAAATTGCCAGGTCTTCGGGCTAGCGTTTCGCGAGCTAGCCAAGCAAAGGCCATGGCCTCCATCCACTGTGCGTCTATGCCGGCAGTATTTGAAGATTCAACTAACCAGTCCGGTAACAGGCGTTTGATAGCGCGCATGAGCGCTTGGTTTTTTGAGCCGCCACCGCAGATATACAGCTCTTGGCTGGGTAATGCGATACAGGCGTCACTGATGACTTGCGCGGTGAATTCGCACAAAGTTGCCTGAACATCGGTTGGGCTGATTTCTGATAGATTGGCCAGTCTAGTGTTTAGCCATGACAGGTTAAAGGCTTCTCTGCCGGTGCTTTTCGGCGCGGCCTGGCTTAGGAACGGATGTTCGAGCAAGGTGCCCAGCAGCTCTGCATGAGGCTTGCCAGTCGCGGCCCAGTCGCCGTTCGCATCAAATGCTTTGCCTTGATGTTGTTGTATCCAGCAGTCCATCAATACATTGCCTGGGCCCAAGTCATAGCCGTTGGGAGCGCCCTCACTTGGCAGCCAAGTAAGATTGCTCATGCCGCCGATATTGACTACAACGCGGTTGCTTTGTTGACTCTTTAGGGCCCAGTGGTGAAACGCCGGTGCGAGTGGCGCGCCTTGGCCGCCGGCCGCCATGTCTCGGCGACGAAAGTCGGCCACCGTAGTTATCCCGGTTGTTTCGGCGATCAGGTTGGCGTCGCCAATTTGTAAGGTAAAGCCTGATGTGTTGCTAGTGGGCGGGCGGTGGCGCACGGTTTGACCGTGACTGCCAATAGCAGTGACTTGATGTGTCGGTATTTGCTGCTGTTTCAATAGTGCTAAGGCGCAGTCTGCGAAGGCAAGGCCGAGCTGGGCGTCGAGCGCCCCTAGTTGCTCCAGCGAGCAAGTGGCGCTGTCAGCTAGGGTGTGAATGGCGGTTTGAAGTGCCTTGCTGAACGGTTGGCTAAGGGCGCCGATCAGTGTCGCTTTGTTATCTTCGAAGGCGACCAAGGCCGCATCAATGCCATCTGCGCTAGTGCCGGACATCAGCCCGACGAATAACTCTTTCACGCTAGTTTAGTTATCAAGCTGAGCAACTTGTGAGGTGCGCTGGAAGTTTTCAAGCGCAGCAAGTGCGGTTGCAGTTTGGGCGTGAAACCTTGGCAACTCTGCGCGGGCAATAGCATTAGCTTTCGGCAGTGCGACGGTTACAGGGTTTCTAACGGCGCCATTGACATAAAATTCGTAGTGTAAGTGCGGCCCAGTGGCGAGCCCAGTTGAGCCCACATAGCCAATGACCTGTCCTTGCCTAACGCGAGAGCCGGCGCGCACGCCTTTAGCGAATTTACTTAAGTGCGCATACAGGGTGCGGTAGGTTTGGCCGTGCTGAAGAATGACGGCGTTGCCGTAGCCACCCTTGCGGCTGGCGTGAATGACCTTGCCGTCACCGGTGGCGCGGATGGGGGTGCCAGTACTCGCGGCGTAATCAGTGCCTTTATGGGCGCGGATGCTGTGTAATACTGGGTGCTTGCGTTTTAGATTGAAATGCGAGCTGATGCGGGCGAAATCCAAGGGCGAGCGCAAAAATTCTTTGCGCATGCTATCGCCCTCGGGCGTAAAGAAATGTGAGTCGCCGTTTTCATTGGTGTAGCGCACGGCTTTGAATGTTTTACCTTGGTTGGTAAATTCCGCGGCTAATATGGCGCCGTTATCCAATTTTTCACCGTCCAGAAAGCGCTCTTGGTAGACTAGGCTAAAGCTATCGCCCTCTCTAATGTCTAAGGCAAAATCGACGTCCCAACCGAAAATATTGGCCAGTTCCATAATTAGGCTAGGCTCCATGCCCGCTTCTTGGCCTGCTAAAAATAAGGAACTCTTAATTTCAGCCTTTCGAAAAGCGGTAATGATATCTGGCTGCTTCTCGACAATTTGATCGTTAAAACCCGATTCAGTGCGCTGGTAAAGCTCGTGGGTTAACGGGCTGGTAACGTAGCGAAGTTGGTCTAATTTACCGCTTTGGTCGAGCTGAAAGCCCAGTACTTGGCCTGGGTGTATGCGCTTCAGTGACGCCGCCGCGTTTTTATTACTGATGACTTCATAGACGTCTTTGTCGGACAGACCGGCGCGCTGGAAAATCAGGGATAGGTTGTCGCCGCTGCGCACGGTGAATTCTTGCCATTGAGCGCCGACGGCTGGCGCCGGTGGCTCTTCGGCTAGGCGCACATCGGCCAGCTTTTCCGTTTCAATATTTAAATCCAGCGCCTGAACCGTGTGCTTTGTGGCGCCAGCTTGCTCGGAAGGAAATAATAAGAAAACGAGAGAAAGCGAAGCGGTTAATGCACTAGCGGCAATTAAGTGGCCTTTTGGGA